>NZ_JBLVQN010000022.1:0-96726 GCF_058323225.1 Neobacillus sp. PVCKKU3 | reverse complement strand
ATCGAATAGACGAATTATCACTTATATTATAACAAATTAACGCGGTGAATTGATAAAGAAAATAAATAAAATAAAGGCTGTCGAGGGTTTCTCGACAGCCTGAGCTCCCAAAGGGAGCTTTTTAATGTATATAACGCGCCATGGTGTAATGGATTGATGTATAGACTACTAAGCTTAATGTGGTAATAAAAAGTGTTTTGCGGAAAGAATTGGTGATTTTGTTGCCAATGATGAAAGCCAAATAAAAAAAGACAAAAAACATAATAACTTTGAATAGAAGCTGATCGTGTTTTGACAGCCATTCGATTAATGTATAGCCACTCCAAATAATAAATTGCAGCATCATGACGATATAAACCCTCATCTTTGTCACCACGCAGTTACATTTATTAAAATCATTATATTATAGGAATAGCAAATTATTTGTAAAATTTTGCATTACTAACTGCAAATATTTGATTTTCCCCATAAAAAAAGTCCCTTTCGTGTTTATGTACGAAAGGGACTTTCTTTATTATTTAAGGATGTGAATTGGACTTCCTAGAGCTACTTCCGCTGCTTCCATAGTGATTTCACCAAGGGTTGGGTGGGCATGGATAGTCATAGCCAAATCTTCGGCAGTCATCCCTGCTTCAATCGCAAGGCCTAGCTCAGCAATCATGTCAGAAGCGTTTGCGCCGGCAATTTGTGCACCGATTACAAGGCCGTCTTCTTTCCGCGTAACTAATCGTAAGAAACCATCACTTGAGTCAAGCGATAGAGCACGGCCATTTGCTGCAAATGGGAACTTAGCAACCGTTACTTCCATTCCTTCTTCCTTCGCCTGCGCTTCAGTATATCCGACTGCAGCCAACTCAGGCTCAGAGAATACAACGGCAGGAATTCCTAAATAATCAATTTCAGAAGGATGTCCCGAAATTGCCTCCGCTGCAATTTTAGCCTCGTATGATGCCTTGTGGGCTAATTGAGGGCCTGCCACGACATCACCAATAGCGTAAATATTGCTAATATTAGTTCGGCATTGTTTGTCGATTTCGATCAATCCGCGCTCAGATAATTTCACCCCAGCTTGTTCAAGACCCATTTCATCAGTATTCGGACGACGTCCAACCATGACGAAAACGTAATCGGCTTCGATTTTCTTTTCTTCACCTTTTGTTTCAAAGGTTACCACGACGCCGTTTTCTGTCTCTTCCACACCTTTAGCCAAGGCTTTCGTATAGAACTCCGCACCTTTTTTCTTCATGTTGCGCTTAACCAAGGCCGCCATTTGCTTATCAAAAACACCCATGCCTAAAATTTCCTCGGCACCTTCCAAAATCGTCACCTGACTGCCAAAGTTTGCATAGGCACCGCCAAGTTCAATCCCGATAACACCGCCGCCAATCACGACAATTTTCTCAGGAATTTCGTTTAGACTAAGGGCACCAGTCGAATTTAGAACACGCTTTGAATATTTAAATGCCGGCAGTTCAATAGGACGGGAACCAGTTGCAATAATAGCATTATTAAAAGTATAAGTTTGAGCTGAATCTTCATTGATTACACGAAGAGTATTAGCATCCACAAAGTATGCTTCTCCACGTACAATGTTCACTTTATTCCCTTTTAATAAGCCTTCAACACCGCCGGTTAATTTTTTTACAATACCAGCTTTAAATTCTTGAACCTTCGAGAAGTCAACCTTTACATTCTCAGCTGTAATCCCGAAGCCCTCGGAATGAAGGGCAGTTTCATAACGATGCCCTGCGGCGATTAAAGCTTTTGAAGGAATACAGCCGACATTTAAACATACTCCGCCTACATATTCCTTTTCTACAATTGTTACCTTTTGTCCTAGTTGAGCAGCACGAATAGCTGCCACATACCCGCCAGGACCAGAGCCGATGACTATAGTTTCTGTTTCAATCGGAAAATCTCCTACTACCATTTTTCTTACGCCTCCATTAACAATAGTTCTGGATCGTTCAACAATCGCTTGATATGATTTAGTGCATTCTGAGCAGTTGCACCGTCAATCATGCGATGGTCGAAGCTTAAGCTGATGGCTAATACAGGGGCTGCAACAATTTCGCCATTTCTGACAATCGGTTTCTCGGCAATTCGGCCAATTCCCAAAATAGCCACTTCAGGATGGTTAATGACTGGAGTAAACCATTGGCCTCCAGCAGAACCGATATTGCTGATTGTGCATGAGCCGCCTTTCATTTCATCAGGAGCTAGCTTTCCGCTTCTAGCCTTGTCAGCCAATTCATTAATTTCTTGTGAGATTGAGAAAACTGATTTACGGTCTGCATCCTTAACAACCGGAACTAATAGACCTTTTTCAGTATCAGCAGCAATACCAATATTGAAGTAGTGCTTATGAACTATTTCCCCAGCAGCATCGTCAATCGATGTATTAAAAACAGGGTATTCACGCAATGCACTTGTTAAAGCTTTTACGACATATGGAAGGAAGGTTAACTTGATGCCTTTCTGAGCAGCAACTTCCTTGAATTTTTTACGGTGGGCAACAAGCTTTGTTACATCCACTTCATCCATTAATGTAACATGTGGAGCAGTATGTTTGGAATTGACCATCGCTTTCGCAATTGCTTTGCGGATTCCGCTTAACTTCTCGCGGGTTTCCGGATATTGCCCTTGCGGAATTTGTGCAGCAACTTTAGGTGCTTCAACCGTTTCAGCAGTTTCAGCTGCAGGTGCTGCTGCTTGAGGTGCCGCTGCTTGTGCACCACCGTTTAAGAATGCATCAATATTTTCTTTTAGAACCCGTCCATTTTTACCTGTTCCAGCCACTAAACTGATTTCTACACCTTTATCACGTGCATATTTACGAACAGATGGCATAGCAATAATGCGTCTATTAGGATCCACTTCAGCCTGCGGTTGTGCGGCTGCAGCTTCTTGAGGCTGTGGAGCAGGCTGAGATGGCGCTTCTGCAGGTTTCGTATCTGTAGAAGGTGCCGGCTGAGGAGCTGCTTGTGCTTCTGGCTGCGGCTGTTCTTCCGCATGGTCTCCTTTAAATTGTAAGTCTTCATATCCCGGTGCATCAAAAGTTACCAAAACTTGTCCTACTGTTGCTACCGTTCCTTCACCGACTAATACTTCAAGTACTGTTCCTTCAACAGGGGAAGGAATTTCAACTACAGCTTTATCGTTTTGAATTTCACAAAGGACATCATCTTCTTTTACCTGATCTCCAGGTTTGATGAACCATTTAACAATTTCCCCTTCGTGAATACCTTCACCGATGTCAGGCATTTTAAATTGAAATGACACTGGTATTCATCCTCCTATTTCGCTTGTGGTTTGCTTTTAGTATCAAGGGCAATAGGGAAACAGTTAAGCCCTATTTCCCTTTTCATTAAAATGTTAATACTTTTTTAGCTGTTTCAATTACGTCTTTGTAATTTGGAAGCCAAACAGACTCGGCTTGTGAGAAAGGATAAATAGTATCCGGCGCAGCCACGCGCAGAACTGGTGCTTCCAGGCTTAAAATTGCACGGTCATTGATTTCAGCCACTACATTAGCAGCAACACCTGCCATTTTTTGTGCTTCTTGAACGACAATCGCACGGCCCGTTTTTTCAACAGATGCAATAATCGTGTCGATATCAAGCGGGCTGATTGTACGTAAGTCAACTACTTCTACAGAATGTCCTTCCTTCGCTAACTCATCTGCCGCTTTTAAAGATTCGTGCACCATTGCACCATAAGTAATAATAGATAAATCAGTACCTTCACGTTTTACATCAGCTTTACCAAGCGGAATAGTATACTCTTCCTCTGGCACCTCTTGGCGGAAGGCACGATAAAGCTTCAAATGCTCAAGGAAAATGACAGGGTCATTATCACGGATTGCTGAAAGCAATAAACCTTTCGCATCGTATGGTGTAGAAGGGACAACCACTTTTAATCCTGGGGTTTGTGCCATCAAACCTTCTAAACTGTCAGAGTGAAGCTCTGGAGTGTGTACGCCGCCGCCAAATGGAGAACGTACTGTAATCGGCATATGATAACGCCCACCTGAACGGTAGCGCATACGGGACATTTGTCCAGCAATTGAATCCATTACCTCGAATACAAAGCCAAAGAATTGAATTTCGGGGATAGGGCGGAAACCTGTCATTGCAAGACCAATTGACAAGCCGCCGATTCCTGATTCAGCAAGCGGAGTGTCAAATACACGATCCTCGCCGAATTCTTTTTGAAGACCTTCGGTAGCACGGAATACACCGCCGTTTACACCGACGTCTTCTCCGAATACTAAAGTTTGAGGGTCATTTTTCAATTCTGTACGAAGTGCATCAGTAATTGCTTGAATCATTGTCATTTGAGCCATGACTTACTTCGACTCCTTTGCTTGATAAATTTCATTTTGTTCTTTTAAATTAACCGGCATTTCCTCAAACATGATGGATATTAAATCGGTAACCTTTTGTTTAGGAGTCGAATCCGCCTTTTTAATTGCCTCTTTAATATCTTCTTTTGCTTGTTCAATTACTTCATTTTCTTTTTCTTCACTCCATAAACCTTTCTTCTCAAGGAATTTACGGAAACGGACAAGCGGGTCTTTCTTTTCCCATTCATTATCAAGGTCAGCAGTACGGTAACGTGTTGGGTCGTCACCAGCCATAGTATGTGGTCCATAACGATAGGTTAATGTTTCAATTAAGGTAGGTCCTTCGCCATTGATGGCACGCACGCGGGCATCTTTTACGGCAGCATATACTGCAAGTGCGTCCATTCCATCGACTTGGATACCAGGGATTCCAGCAGCCATCGCTTTCTGAGCAATTGTTTTTGCTGCAGATTGCTTTTCAACTGGAGTGGAAATCGCAAATCGGTTGTTTTGAACTATGAAAATAGCTGGCGCCTTGAATGCACCTGCAAAGTTAATTCCTTCATAGAAGTCTCCTTGGGACGCGCCGCCATCACCTGTATAGGTAATCGCAACAGCCTTCGTGCCGCTCTTTTTAAGTCCTAATGCCACACCTGCTGTCTGCACATATTGGGCACCAATAATAATTTGTGGAGATAAAACATTAACTCCTTCAGGAATTTGGTTGCCATGAAAATGTCCACGTGAAAACAAGAATGCTTGGTAAAGCGGCAGTCCGTGCCAAATTAACTGAGGAACATCCCGATACCCAGGTAAAATATAATCTTCTTTTTCTAGAGCAAATTGTGATGCCAACTGGGATGCTTCCTGTCCTGCTGTTGGTGCATAGAAGCCCAAACGGCCCTGACGATTTAGGGAAATGGATCTCTGGTCTAAAATTCTTGTGTACACCATCCGCCGCATAAGTTCCTGCAGCTGCTCATCTGTTAATGCTGGCATTGCGCCTTCATTAACAACTTCCCCTTCTTCATTTAAGATTTGGAATGTTTTAAACTGTTCTTCTGCTGCTTGGAGTGACTTAACTGCATCCAACGGCATATTTTTGGTTTGAGAAGCCATCGTGGTCACATCTTCCTTTCATTATTTAAATACTTATAATTAAAATAAAATCCACTACGTTAGGTTACCCAAAAAAGCTGGAAAATAGGGTATTCCAAATTTTTTCAAATAAAAATTCTGAACCTAACTGCCAAATATAATCTGTATTAATATCTCCAATAGAAAATATAATACAACATATCATTCCATAAACGAGTTTACACCATCCAATCTGAAGCGTCAAATCCTTTACACCATAATTTTTCAACACATCCATATTATTTATTTTTCACCCATTCTAATAACCTGTATTAACTTGCAATTCACATCTGTTATATAAAAAACAACATTTATCTGGAGTTGTTATAATATAGAAAAAAGCCAGCCTTGTTTTTGGCTGACTTTTTATAATGTCATTTATTAGATGATTTTATTCCTGCCTGTTTATAGAACGAAAGCTTTGTCGCATTGTATTCCTCCGTTAACTTGTTAAAACTTTCATTTGCGGCAAGAACGTTTTTATACGTCTCATTTACTTTCATAACTTGGGCTTCCAGAGCATCTAGCGGGAGCTCTTTGTTTTTAAACATTTCATACAATTCTTTATCATTTTTTAATGCCTCGGAATAATTACTGTACAAGACATCATGCGCCCTATACCTTTGCATCATAATATCATACAGTTCATTTGCTAATTTCTTTTGTTCCTGGTCTTTTAACTGATCCTTTATTTTTTTCACCTTTTGAAATTCTTTTTCAGACTCTTTTAAGCTGTTTGTTTCTTTTTCCAAAAGCTCTTTTCTTTTATCCGCTGAGTCTAACGCCTCATCGGATAGCTTTACAATTTGCTCATATTCCTTCATTCCTAGTTTTATGATTTGGTCATAAAGGGCTTTTTCTTTCTTTTCCAGAGAAACGAGCGGTTCCTGTTGTTCTTCAAACCCTTTCTCTTTTGCTACAACCTTTTCTAGGACATCATACATTTCCTTCGTGGGATCTTTTTCACTTGTGCAGCCCGATAATATCAAAATAAGAGCGAAAATAAACAGAGCATACCGTTTTCTTTTCATCTTAAAGCACCTTACTTTCCTTCTTATCACCATCTACTATATCTTTACTTTGTTTATTTGACAACATACACTCGTGTCGAGAAGTAAAGAACCATCACCGTTAACAAATCCCAAAATATTTGATAGACTAATGAATACATATGATTTTATTCGAACATAGGAGTGAAGGTTTATGTTAACGATGGATGATATCATTCGTGATGGACATCCCACTTTAAGGATGGCAGCAGCAGAGGTTTCCATGCCGCCAAGTGATGAGGATAAACAGATTCTTGCGAGTCTGTTAGAATATGTTATCAACAGCCAGGACCCTGAAATAGCGCAAAAATATGGTCTGCGGCCTGGGATAGGACTTGCAGCACCGCAAATAAATGTATCCAAACGGATGATTGCTGTTCACTGCACAGATGACAAGGGACAGCTTATCAGTTATGCTCTATTTAACCCCAAAATCATCAGTCATTCTGTTGAAAAAGCCTATTTACAAACAGGCGAAGGCTGTCTATCGGTTGATGAATCGATTCCGGGCTTTGTGCCGCGGTATGCCCGTGTCACTGTAAAAGGAACAAGTCTAACTGGCGAGGAAATTAAAATCCGCTTAAAAGGTCTGCCTGCTATTTGTTTTCAACATGAAATCGACCATTTAAATGGCATTATGTTTTATGATCATATTGATAAAAAGGACCCTTTAAGGCCAATTGAAGGGGCCAGCGCTATTGAACGATAATGAGGCTGTTTTAAGAACAGCCTTTTTTTTATGTTTGCTTCCCCCTTATTCCATGTTTATCCATGAAAAATTCAGCCATTTAACCATATAATAATAGTAAAAAAAGGCTCTTTCAAAAAATTTCAATTATCTGCCATCACCACCTTTACATTGGACAAGGATTGTTTAAAATAAGAAGTAAGGAGATGATCCACTATGTTAAAGAAGCTTAGGAAGAAGCTTTTAAAACAGTGGAAAGAATTACTCAGAAAAAAATCGATTGCCTAAACTTTTCGAGCCCTTCAAAGTTGCGAAGGGCTCCTTCGTTATTGTAAATTATTAAAACATGCATTTTTACATACATTTCATAATGAAACTAAGTTTTCCACTGAAAATAATGAAAAAGATGAAAATGTTTTATATAATAGAAAAAGTCATGATGAATTAAGGAGCGAGAATAATGTTATTTAAGGTCTATTTTCAAGAAAGCATTAACGAAGTCCCAGTTAGAGAAAATACAAAAACCATTTTCGTTGAAGGTGAATCAAAACGGGATGTTCTTTCAAAAATTGCGGAACGGAAATTTAATGTGGAATATGTTCAAGAGGTACAAGGAGCCTATTTAGAATATGAGCAGCAAAACGAAAACTTTAAAGTATTGGAGATTTGATAATTTATGAAATTTGTAAAAAACGATCAAGCAGCTGTTTTTGCCCTGGGGGGTTTGGGTGAAATAGGCAAAAACACGTACGGGGTACAATTCCAAGATGAAATTATCTTAATTGATGCTGGAATTAAATTTCCCGAGGATGAATTATTAGGAATAGATTACGTCATTCCTGATTACAGTTATTTAGTTAAAAATGAAGATAAAATTAAGGGCTTATTCGTCACCCACGGCCATGAAGACCACATAGGCGGCATTCCTTATTTATTGCGCGAAGTCAATATTCCGATTTATGGAGGGAAGCTGGCGCTTGGGTTAATTAAAAATAAGCTGGAAGAGCATGGTCTACTGCGGAATGCTAAATTAATCGAAATTAAAGAAGATGATGTGATTAAGTTCCGGAAAACATCGGTTACCTTTTTCCGGACAACCCATAGTATCCCAGACTCCTATGGCATTGTCGTAAAAACGCCTCCTGGCCAGATCGTCCACACAGGTGATTTTAAATTTGACTTCACACCGGTCGGAGAACCAGCAAATTTAACAAAAATGGCGGAAATCGGCAAAGAAGGCGTGCTTTGTTTATTATCTGATAGTACCAATAGTGAAATTCCTGATTTCACTATGTCGGAACGCCGGGTTGGTGAAAGCATCGATGATATTTTCCGCAAGGTAGACGGACGAATCATTTTTGCTACTTTTGCTTCTAATATTCATAGACTTCAGCAGGTCACAGAAGCAGCCGTTACCTACGGCCGCAAAGTTGCTGTATTTGGACGGAGCATGGAAGCAGCGATTAATATCGGTCTTGATTTAGGCTATATTAGGGCACCGAAAGATACCTTCGTTGATGCTGGTCAGATTAATCGCCTGCCGGCTGATAAAGTAACCATCCTTTGCACAGGAAGCCAAGGGGAGCCAATGGCTGCGTTATCGAGAATCGCTAACGGTACACATAGACAAATTCAAATTATTCCTGGAGATACTGTGGTCTTTTCCTCATCTCCTATTCCTGGAAACACTATTAGTGTCTCAAGAACAATCAATAGTTTGTTTAGAGCGGGTGCCGAGGTAATCCACGGTAAATTAAGTAATATTCACACATCCGGTCATGGCGGACAAGAAGAACAAAAGTTAATGCTCCGATTAATCAAGCCGAAATTCTTTATGCCTATTCATGGCGAATATAGGATGCAAAGAATGCATGCTAAACTTGCCGTCGATTGCGGCGTGCAAGAAGAAAATTGCTTCATTATGGACAATGGCGAAGTCCTGGCATTATCAGAAAATACAGCCCAGGTTGCCGGAAAGATTCCATCAGGGAATGTATATATTGATGGAAGCGGTGTGGGCGATATTGGCAATATCGTTTTAAGAGACAGAAGAATTTTATCTGAAGAGGGCTTAGTAGTAGTTGTTGTCAGCATCAACATGAAGGAATTTAAAATTGCTTCCGGTCCAGATTTAATTTCACGTGGATTTGTTTATATGCGTGAGTCAGGGGACCTAATCAATGATGCACAAAATTTAATTACCAAGCATCTTAACAAGATAATGGAGCGGAAAACAAGCCAATGGTCAGAAATTAAAAACGAAATTACCGATACACTCGCTCCATTCCTATATGAAAAAACAAAGAGAAGACCAATGATTTTACCAATTATTATGGAAGTATAAAAAAAGGAACCGCTAGGCGGTTCCTTTTTTTAGCTAATAAGAAATTCAACTACGTTTCTGTCTTCGTCCTAACGGACTCGCCAATCAACGAGTTTTCATTTATTCCATCACTTTATGTTCAAATCTGTCTATATCATTGTCGGTGCCAATTACGATCAGTACGTCATTGACATTGATCATCTCTCCTGCTTGAGGAGAAACAATGATATCCTCTCCTCTTTTGATGGCCACTATATTCAAACCGTATTTTTTCCGGATATCAAGATCCATAATGGTGTGGCCGCCAATTTTACCGTTTGCGACGATTTCTACGATACTATGTTCATCCGATAACTCAAGATAATCAACAACATTACTGGAGGTCATATTATGGGCGATTCTCCGCCCCATATCCCGTTCAGGATGAACAACATGGTCTGCGCCGATTTTTCTTAAAACCTTTTCGTGATAATCATTCTGCGCCTTTGCGGTTACGCGGCTCACTCCTAATTCTTTTAGAATTAAAGTGGTTAAAATACTTGATTGAATATCATCGCCAATGGCGACAATGACATGGTCAAAATTACGAATCCCTAAACTTTTTAAGACTGTTTCATCGGTTGAGTCGCCGACTACCGCATGTGATGCAATCATCGAAAATTCATTGACCCGTTCCTCGTTTACGTCAATTGCCAATACTTCCATTCCCTCATCTGTTAAAGTCCGGCAGATACTGCCCCCAAATCGGCCAAGACCAATGACAGCAAAACTTTTCTTCACAAACAATTCCCCCAGGAAATTCAATTAGATAACTGGTATTATTTTAACATCCATCATAATTTCTATATAGAGCGAAATTTCAGCGATTTAATCACGGTTTCTCTGCTGCTTTCTTTTTTTATAAATAACTATGCCCGCTGCTGCTAATATGATAAATAGTATTATTATCGGCATATTGCCAAATATAAAAACGACCAACCCTGAAAAGAAGGATAACAACAAATTGGTACTCTTCATAAACTGTTTTTTCGTTTTTTCCCAAGTATTTAGTTTGTCCTTTTCAATATCAGGAACAACAATTTTATTTTCATAGAGAGTAATATTTATCGTTGAGAAAGATGTTTGATTTTCGAGATATTTCATTTTCCCTTCGATTGTTTCAATTTCCTCTTGAACAGCCGCTAAATCTGCTGAGATTTTTAAAAGGTCTTCTGTCTTAACTGCCCCATTCATAAAGGAAAGAAGGCGTTCCTCTACGACCCGTTTGGATTTTAGCCTTGACTCTAGGTCGACATATTCCTCGGTTACGTCCTGCCCGGTAATATTCCGCTGGAGCACTTCAACTGCTTGCCCCTCTGCATCGTGCAAAAAGTCCTGGAAATGTTTTTGCGGGATTCTTATCTTCATATGTCCGCTGATTTGTTCTTTTCCGGCTCTTGCAACATTGGACTCAGCAATATACCCGCCATATTGGGCTGCTTTTTCTTCAAAAGTCCGAACAGTCCGGTCAAATTTCTTTACACGGAGTTCTAGGTCTGCCTGATAGATGACCATTTTACTTTGAACCTCTATGCTGACCGTTTCAGCAGCCTTATTTGCGGTTGATTTGTCACTAGCAGATAAAGAGGGTTTCTCAGCACTGCCCGAACCTGCAGAATCCATTTGTGCTATGTTTTCGACATTCATTTTCGCACTTTCACCTTTGCTATTGTTCGAGCTGCAGCCTGTCAGTATAACCATCAATGTCATTATAAAAATGATGAAAAGTTGTATTACCTTTTTCATATCTTAAGACACCCCTTTTTATATAAAATAGTCCATTTTATACACTGACGATTTTATAAGGGGATGGTTACATCTTTTCCTTCTAATAAAAAATAAAATAAGGTGCGTGATTAAAACAGATTCACAAGATTTATTCTGTTTTCTCTAATTCACTCAACACCCGGTTAATGCGTTTTTCGAGCATTTTTATGCCGCTGCCTCCGGCTTGGAAATGGCGGAGCCTGCCTTCTTTGTCAAACACATAGTAGGCAGGAACATATTTATTTTCAAAGGCAGCTGTCAATTTATGTTCGCTGTCGACAAAAGTCGGCTGGGTGATGCCATGTTCAGCCGCAGCCAGTTTGATATCTTTAATATTTAAATCATTCTCTGACCTTGGCATATGAATTGAGACAACATTCAATTTGTCCTTGTATAGGTCGCGAAATTGATTAATCTGCGGCATAGCATCTTTACAAAGATGACAGCTTATCGACCAAAAATGAAATAGGGTCGGCTTTTCACCAACTAACTCATCCTTGGTTACCTGACCATTTAGCCACTCAGCCGCCCCCACTAACTCGGGCATTTCCTCCCTTAGCTTCATCTCTTTTCCCTCCTATGAAATAGACCTAACACGAAGGTTAGGTCTAGCTAAGCATGGCTTTATGATTGATTACCTTTTATGGCAATATATTTTGTGATCACTCTTACCGCAACAACGATTGCCTCTTCACTTGGTGTTAATTTGGCATGATGCAGTCCGTAGGGGGAATCGACACCGAGCCAAAACATAAATCCAGGAATTTCTTTCAGCATGTAGCCAAAATCTTCCCCTGTCATAGCTTCTTTACATTCTACGAATTGAACCGCATCGTCTTCTTTTATAAAATTTATAAATTCCCTGGTCAATTCCTCGCTATTATACACCTGATGGTACATAGATCCGTAGTCAATTACTGCCTCACATTCAAAACCGGCTTCAATTCCTTTTACAATCGCTTCAATCCGATGCTTGACCTTTTTCATCGATTCCGGCGACAATGTTCGGATTGTCCCCTCTAGCCTTGCTTTCTCGGCAATAATGTTTTGAACAGTTCCTCCGGTGATTTTTCCAATCGTGATCACGGCACTATCTAATGGGTTAACATTTCGAGAAACAATGGTTTGCAGCTGATTAACAAGCTGGCAAGCAGCAATGACCATGTCATTGGTTTGATGCGGATAGGCAGCATGACCTCCCTTTCCCTTCAAATCAATAAACAGTTCAGATGTATTTGCAAACAATAATCCTTCTTTCACAGCGATGGTTCCGACTGGATACTCGGGTGCAATATGAAGCGCAAGAATCATATCTGGCATCCACTCCCGCATTTCCTCTGTCCTTAACATCGGTTCGGCACCGCCGGGACCTTCCTCAGCAGGCTGAAAAATAAATAATAAATCGTCTTCAATTGGGTTCTCTACAAAGAAGGTCAGCACTCCTAGTGCAATGCTCATATGAAAATCATGCCCACAGGCATGCATTTGCTCGCTGTGCTGTGAAGAAAATGGAAGACCCGTTTCCTCAGGAATGGGAAGACCATCAATGTCGGTCCGATAACCAATTGTTTTTTGGGGGTTCAACCCTGAAACCTTGACAAAGAGGCCGGTTTTCCATTTTTTTATGGCAACCCGCTCTTGGGGTAATGAATATATGTAAGCTAATAAATAGGCCTGAGTTTTAAATTCTTGAAACCCAAGTTCAGGAATTTGATGAAGATCACGGCGGATTTTAACAAATGGATTCATGGTTACCACTCCAATCTATACAGAAAGCGTGGAACAATTCCACGCTTTTTTGTCTTAATTATAATTGACGAAGTGCGTCTAAAATCTCTGTTTTGGATCTTGTTTGCTCGTCAATATCTTTAATTTTTCTTGCTGGCGTTCCTGCAACCACTGTATATGGAGGAACGTCTTGGGTAACGATTGCTCCTGCAGCGACAACCGAGCCTTTTCCAACTGTTACTCCTTCAAGAACTACGGCGTTGGCGCCAATTAAAACATCATCTTCAATAATAACAGGTTTTGCTGATGGCGGCTCAACCACTCCAGCCAATACCGCACCTGCACCAATATGACACTTCTTACCAACTGTAGCCCTGCCGCCAAGAACTGCGTTCATGTCAATCATCGTTCCTTCACCAATTACAGACCCAATATTGATGACGGCCCCCATCATGATAATCGCATTATCGCCAATCTCTACTTGGTCACGAATAAAAGCACCTGGTTCAATCCGGGCATTAATATGCTTCATATCCAATAAAGGAATGGCTGAATTACGGCGGTCGTTTTCAACAACAAAATCTTCAATTTTTGCCTGATTTGCCTCAAGAGCAGCGCTGATTTCAGACCATTCACCGAAGACAACCCCGGTATTACCATTAATGAATGCTTTTGCATTTGCACCAAAGTCAATACCTTCAAGCTCTCCTTTTACATAAACCTTTACTGGTGTTGATTTTTTGCTATTTTGGATAAAGGATATAATTTCATGCGCATCCATCATTTTCATCTTCTAAATCCCCCTATACTTGTACTAAAAAATACTTTAGCAAACAAAAGCGCTGAAAACAAGAAAAACATATGCTTTATTTAAGATTCCGAAACATATTCTTTAATCAACTCTACAAATGCTTGTACTTGTTTTAATTGAAAAGCCGACTCATATCCAAGAAGCCACGTATCACGGCTTAAAGGTTCATTTTTTTCATTCACAAGGGGAATTTTGCAAATATCTCTTTCTGCCTTCGTTAAGGTAATTCCAGGCAGGATCGCATAGCCAATTCCATTAAAGGCCATTTGTTTACAGGTTTCAATTTGGTCAACGACAACGGTCCTTTTCGGCGTGGTTTTAAAGTTCCGCATCCACCAATCCTGTATCTCTTGGTAATAATTAGAGTCACTCTTAAATTGGATAAACGGACGGTCTGTATCAAGGACTTGATCTGGATTGGTGATTTCTCTATCCACCAAATATAGCGGATCATGAAACAGGTGTACCTTAACCCCTTTCCAATCAGGTGTACCGCGAATAATGCCAACATGGACCTGGTCATCATACAAACAGTTTAAAATCTCACTGCTCCAGCCTGTCACTAATGAAAGCTTCACTTGGGGATATTTATCGATAAATTTCTTCAGAACTTGCGGCAGCCAATTTTGCCCGACAATGGAGGCTACAGCAATTTTTAAAGTACCCGATACGCCCTCTTGCAGGGAGTAAATTGTTTCCCGCACCTTTTCCTCTTTTTTCAGGACCTCGTTTACAAAAGCTATCACATGTTCTCCGGCAGGGGTCAGCGCTAATCCTTTTTGTGAGCGAATAAAAAGCTTAGTCCCCCAATCCTTCTCGATGGTTTGCAGACGCTGTGAGAGGGCCGGCTGGGAAACAAACAGCCGTTCCGAGGCTTTGCGCATATTCATCTCCTGTGCCAAAACAGACAGTAATTGAAATTCCGACAATGATGACACTGTTTTCTCCCCTCCTCTTTTACCTGCAAAAAATAGCCCCCAAAAAGGGGGCCCTGCTTTTCTTAAGTTATCAATTATTGCGCTTAATAAACAAATTTAATTGATTTAATACCGTACTTCTTGGCAAAATCCCCTCAAAAAACCCATCTTCTGTCTCAACACAAAGAAATGGGTGGGTAACGAGCAAATCTAAACATTTGTTAAATGGGGTGGATATTGTAACTCTAGGCATAGATTTTTTCATAACTTCTTCTACCCGTCTTTGTTCAAGCTTTTCAAATTCAATTCTTTCAAGACCTAAAATGGAATCCATTATAATGGGTGTACTAATTAAACCATGAAGCTTGTAGGATGGATCCAAAACAGGAATAGCCGTGTAGCCGCTTTTGGTTAACACCAATAAAGCATGTTCCACACTATTTCCGATTTGTACATGTGCGACCCGCTCAGACGGGATAATCAAGTCTTTTATCATTAATTCTAGAAATTCCCCGCTGGGAAGATTAATCATCACCGAAAACTCCTCATGTTTGTTTTTCTACAGACCTATTCTATCATAGTTTTCGGACCTCATGCTAAAAATTGCGATTGCCTTGATAAAAAAAAGGAACCATACAGGCTCCTATTGAATCAAGTCAAAAATTTCGATTGTAATCATATCAATATTATCGAATTGATATCGCTTTGGCTTTTCTTTCTCAAAATAAACCTCTAACTCAAATGTTTCTGTTTTCGGATGGAAAGTGACTTGACATTTCCTTTCTCCATTAACCTCAAAATAACGCTGCGCCGGCTCTCCGCTAGCGGATTGTTCCTGAAGGTTTTTTAATCTTGTTAATATACCTTGAAGCTGTGACATGTGCTTATCTCCTTTCAAACACAAACAAGAATTCTATAAATTAGGTTTTGCATTTGACATGTTTCTATCCTAATGAATTATTTTCATCAATAAAAAAATCATCTTTTAAACATGCCAATATTAAAAGAATAAAATAACGTCATCTATTTGTCCAAATAAAAATGAAAAAATTGGCTAAAAAATTTTCAAAACGTAAAAAGAAGGCCCTCATTGACTGAGACCTTCTCAAAAAAATCTGATGGCTATAAAAAGTATGATAAATAAAGTCAGTGCAAAAAAGATGCCGTAGGATAAAAAAATTGGGTTTTTGACATATACATTTTTTTGAATTCCTTTGTCTAACTGGGTATCAAATTCACCCTCCACAGCTTTTTGCTGCCTGCCAAGGGCAAGTGTATAAATGAGGGAGACAGCCAAAATACCAACAATAAGAATGGCAACCGTCATTTCAAAAAGAGTCATTGAGCATTTCTCTCCTTTAAAGATAAACTATATCTTTAAATTGCCACTCCGTGACACATTCTATTCTTACAGCAATTGATCGTGTTCAAATAAATATTGGTAGGAAATATCGATAAATAAATATTCACTTCCAGTGATTGGAAACGAAAAGGTTCGAATCGGCTCGCCGGTTTCAATATCACTATATAGGTCCGACAATATACCTTTTCTTTCATTCCGCATTTTGATGATGTTCTCTAGAAAATACGGTCTCCAGCTCCAGTTTTTATTGATATATTCAGTCTGGATGCTCCAGCCTCCGTCTTTCTTAAAAAGATTGGCCGACTTTTGAAAGCCGTCTTCATCACAAATATATAACCGAAAAACGATGTGATCCATTTCTTTTCCCAGGACATGCAGGAGCTCTTCAAAACCAGACTTCCGGTTTTTCGTTACAATTTCCTGAACCTTTGCTTGAAAATATTCAGCAGTTGTATAAACAGCTTCCAATTTTCTTTTTTCATATACAATAAAATCATGGAATTTTTCCTTTAAACGGGGTTTTAAGAAATCCCGGCTGATAAATTCCGCGGCTGGAGGGTGCAAATAATAACCCTGATAATAACGGCCACCATTTTTCCAAGCAAACTGCAGCTGGTAGCTCATCTCAATATTTTCAAACAAGAGCGTTGCTCCAATTTTTCTAGCAAGGACCGACACGGAAAATAAAACATCATTGAAATTGGTACCAATTGAGGTTGATTTTAAAGCTTCTAAATTAATTTTTAAAATGTCCGGTTCAAGTTCCCCGATTCGTTCAAAAAAACGGTTTTCACTGCCAAGATTTGCAATGGCAATTTTAATTCCATAGGTACGATAATATTGCAAAAGATTATCAAATTGGTCTAAATCTCCTGAGTATTTGTGATCAGAAATTTCAAGAACAATTCGACTTAACCTAAAACCCTTGCTTTCGAATTCCAAAAGCTCCTGAAGAAATGGTTCTCCATGTCCATACATAAGCAGCTCAGCATTCCGGTTCAAGAATATGCTGACATCTTCATCCAGCTCCTCTGCCTTTTCCAGCGCTTTTCGAACTAAAAGCAAATCAACTTCGAATTTATATTCTTCAGGAATTTGTTCATCACAAAAAAACGGACCTAAGCTTATAACATTTTCTGCTGATTTATATCTTCCTAATACTTCATAGGCGATTACACGCTGTTCATCGGCACTAAAAATCGGCTGGAAATAAGGAAAAACATCATTTAGATTTGAGAGTATTTCCAGTGCATCCATCCAAAGTACCTCCAAAAAATTGTTAATTTCATTATACCATACGCACAGGTATTACCGTCTGTTCTTTGCCAAAAGGATACCATTATAACGCTAAAGAAACAATCAAACAATAATCTTAGCTCTTCAAAAGAGGAGGTAAGGATGTGAAAAAGCTAAGTCTGTTCGCTTTAATCCTTCCATTGCTTGGATGCAGCCATGTTGATGAAAATTACGAAGTGAGTTCTAAGCAAAACAATATTAAGCAAGAGCCTCCGATCATTGAGGATGAAAAACCCAAGAACGTTGCTTCTACAAAAGAAGATAATCGCTCCTATAATTTAAATGACCTAAACAGTCAGATCATAAATATAAGCCAAGAAGAGGAAACAGCAAAGCCCTTTGTAAAGAAGGACTCCACTTTATTGGATGTTATCATAATCAGGCAAACTCCTGAGCTTAGAAACGGATGTGAAGTGACCAGCCTTGCAATGATGCTAAACTACGCCGGGATTCAAACAAACAAAATGGAGTTGTACCGGCTGATAAAAAAAGACCCCGATCCGCTCATAAAATCACCAAAAGGTGATTTCTTGCACTGGGGGAATCCCGATCACGGATTTGTTGGTGATATGACCGGCAAACAACCGGGGTATGCTGCTTTTGAGCAGCCAATGATTGATTTAATAAATCAAAAGCTGACGGGGAGAGCCGTTAATTTGACCAAGAAGCCATTCGAAAAAATATTGGAACATGTTTCAAGTGGGTTTCCTGTCGTGATCTGGACAACTGGTGATTACCGGCTCCCAGATCGGTGGGAAGCATGGAATCATGGAAAAGAACCTATAAAAACACCGCTTGATTTACACGTCGTCTTGCTCGTCGGCTATGACGAGGGTCATGTATATCTGAACGATCCACTTTCAGGAAAAAAACAAGTCAAAGTAAACAAAGATCAATTTATCGCTTCATGGAATGCCTTAGAAAATCGTGCAGTCAGCTACAAATAAACGACAAAGAGCAGCCAACAGGCTGCTTTTTATTGGTATCTTTTATGATTTTTCAGAATAAACACTAACATGAGCCTTTATTCTTGCAATAAGCTTTATTTTTTCTGAAAATACATAAGGGACTCTAATAAAAAAATAGGCTGGTAATAAAAATGTTTCAAAATTTAACTCGGAGGACGTTTATTAAAAGAACATTTGGTTCCCTGCTAACAGTCCTTGGAATGGGGGCAGGGGGATATTATTATGCAAATCGAATTGAACCATCTCTTCTTGAAATTAAACAATTGGAAATCATCCATGAACGAATTCCCAGCAGCTTTAATGGAAAAAAAATAGTCCAATTCAGCGACACCCATCTTGGTTTTCAATATACCTTGGATAAGTTTACAGGTTTAGTTGATACCATCAACGACCTCCAGCCGGACATTATTGTTTTTACGGGCGATTTAATGGACGAGCCAAATAAATATTTGGAAACGAATCAGCTCGCACCAATTCTAAAGAAATTGCATGCGCCATTAGGAAAGTATTGTATATATGGGAACCATGATCATGGCGGTTATGGCTCAGAAATATATCGGGAAATTATGAACACAGCGGGTTTTACTATCCTGTTAAATTCGGCAGTTTCAGTTACCTTAGCGGATAACAGTTTTATCAGCCTACTCGGGATTGATGATCGCATGTTAGGCAGACCTGATATAACGACAGCGATAAAAAATGTGCCAGTTAATTGTTTTAAAATATTATTATCACACGCACCAGATATGGCCGATACGGCAAGTTCATACCCGATCGACTGGCAGCTAAGCGGACACAGTCACGGCGGTCAAGTTAAACTTCCGTTTATCGGCGCTCTTGTTATTCCGCCTTTTGCGAAGATTTATCAGGAAGGTCATTACATTGTCCGCGGTGGCCATGAGCTAAATCTTTATGTAAATAGGGGAATCGGCACGACACGCCTGCCTTTCCGATTTATGGCTAAGCCAGAGCTTACAGTGTTTACTTTAAAAAATTAAAAAACGCTCTTCCAGCAAGGTTGGCGGGATAGGCTCTGAATAATAAAAGCCTTGAATTTTGTGGCAACCCGCCTGAATCAAAAATTCAGCCTGTTCTTTCCTCTCCACGCCCTCGGCAATCACTTCAAGGCCAAGGCTCCTGCCAAGGTGGATAATGGTCGATGTGATTGCCGCATCCTTATCATCGTCTAATATTTCCTTGATGAACGATTGGTCGATTTTCAGACAATCAAGCGGGAACCTTTTCAAATAGTTTAACGATGAATACTCTGTTCCAAAATCATCAACTGAAATTAATAGCCCCAATTCTTTTAGCTTTCTTAGTAGGGGGATTGTTTCCTTCATGTCCCGCATGATGCCTTCAGTAATTTCAATTTCTAATGACGTAGGCTGAATTGAATATTTATTAATCATCGATTGAATAAAAGAAACCAAATTAGGCTGTTGAAATTGTTTCGGTGAAATATTTATGGCAATCCGTATGCCCATGATCCCTTTATCATTCCAGTTTCTAATCTGTTTACAGGCATTTTCTATTACCCAATTCCCTATGGAAACAATAAGGCCTGTATCTTCAGCGATTGGAATAAAAACCCCTGGGGAAATCCAGCCGAATTCTGTATTCTTCCAGCGCAGAAGCGCCTCAAAAGATGCAGCTTTCCCGGTCCGGACATCTATTTGGGGCTGATAATACAATATAAGCTCGCCCCTATCTATCGCTCTTCTTAGATGAGTTTCCAAAGTTACAATATTGGTAAATAACGAATTCATATCTGATCGATAAAATTGGTAATGGGCCCGGCCTCTCTCCTTAACGCGAAAAAGCGCCTCATCTGCATTCTTAATTAACATTTCTGCATCCTTCCCATCATTCGGGTACATGCTGATTCCAATGCTTGGAGAGATAAAATACTCATGGGAATTAAAATAAAAGGATCGAGAAAAAGAAGTAAGCAGCTTTCCTACAAAAAAATTAGCCCCGGAGCGATTTGTGTTAAGCAATAGAATAGTAAACTCATCCCCGCCAACCCGGTAAATAAAACAGCATTCATTCTGGAATTGTAATAACCGGTTGGAAACCTGCTTTAAAATTTCATCACCAGCCAAATGTCCAAGCGTATCGTTCAAATATTTAAATCTATCCAAGTCAATTGAGATTAGGGCGAACTCTTCTGCCGGATGATGGTCAGCCGGGATACGTTCATTTAAATGTTCCAGCAGGGCCCGGCGGTTATATAATCCTGTCAATTGATCATGAAATGCCATGAATTTTATCATTTCCATGTTTTTTGCCTGCTCTGACAAATCCCTTAAAATTATGTAGACTCCGTTTATTTCCCCGTATACGACAATTGGTACTGTTTTTATATGTACAATGAGCCGTTTCCCTTTTTTGTTCAAAATTTTACAATCCAGTGACTCAAGAGAAAAACCGGAACACGTCTCTTCGATAAGTCCTTTAAACTTTTCCAAATCATGGTCATCAATTAAATCATAAATCGACCGATTTGACAGATGCCTTTCCAATGACCCCGTCAAAACAGCAGCCGCCGGGTTTGCTTCGATTATTTTTCCTTCCGGGCTAATGATAATAATTGCATCCAAGTTATGGTCAACTATAGACCTATAACGCTGCTCACTTTCGGCGATTCTTTTTCTCTCAAGGGACCATTCGGTAATATCCCTTGTAACTGCAACAATATAACGGATGGCGTTATCCTCATCATAGATTGGAGTTAAGATGGATTCCCCGTAAACCTCTTTCCCGTTATCTCCATAAAATACATCGTCAAAAGTAATGATTTCCCTTTTTTTCAATAGTTTCTCATACATTCGCTGAAGCGATTTGGCAAAAGCCTCTGGCAGAACATCCTGAAAAGACCTCCCTATCGCCTCCACATTTAAGTTTGCCTTTCTCATTCCCGCCTCATTGATAAACAGGTATCGAAAGCTTGGGCCTTCTTCCACTTTGACAACAAATACCATATCCTGTATATATTGAAAAATAATATCGAAGATGATTTCCTGTATTTTAGGCCCGGCTTTCCTGGATTCAATTTCACTTATAAAAAACTGATTGAATTGGGTCATTTCATCATCCTCACGAACAAAATAAAATTTTTTCCTTAGCCTATACCATATTTCTAAATTTATTTTACAACGAAATAATTTGATTGGAAGTAATTTATAGAAAATAATGACTATTCTACGAAAGTTTTTCCTCTTTTACTTATTGTATTTCTATTTTCCTAAAAAAAACGGTATAATAAAATTGTCTAAAAAAGAAAGGAGATATGATTTTGAATCCCGACCAGAAATCCCCCCATAAAAAAGCAAACCTAACCATCGAAAACCTCTCACAAGCTGTCTTTATCGTGAACCGGCATGCAAAGACAGCGCCAAATCCCAAGTTTTTGTATAAACTCAAACAAGAATCATTAAAGAAATTGATTGAAGAAGGAAAAGCAAAAAAAGTCGGACTTCACTTTTCCGAACATCCCAGAAATAGTCAGCAGCAATCCGATGTTTTAGTAGAATGCGGAAATTACCTATTTCACATTCCGCCTACTAAGAGTGACTTTATGGATCTTCCTCACTTAGGAAAATTGGACGGACATATCCGAAATCCAAAGGCAGTACTATCCCTTACTGCAGCAAAAGCCCTGCTGCAGGCCTATACAGGCATAACTGAGTTAGATCCTCCACCAGGCAGCCCGAGAAAAAGGCCTCGGACCTATCAAAAACCGATCTTTAAAAAATTGGGTGAAAGATATTCATAGTGGTTTAAAAGCCGGACTTTTCCGGCCTTTTTCATTTGTTCTAAATAGTAGAAACACCTCTTGTAAATATTCTATAATTAAGCAAAATAACTTTTATTGATTTTATCTCGGGAAGGACGGACAATTTTGGAGCATTTACTTAATGAACGTGTAAAAAACATTGAAATTTCAGGGATTCGAAGGTTTTCCAATATGGTTTCCCATATTGAGGACGTGATTTCCTTAACAATCGGGCAGCCTGATTTTCCTACCCCGGAGCATGTAAAAAAGGCGGGTATCGAAGCAATTACTGATAATTTTACCTCTTATACACATAATGCCGGCACAATAGAATTAAGAAAGGCTGCTTGTGAATTTGTAAAGAAGAAGTATCATTTGGACTATCAGCCGGAATCGGAAGTAATCGTCACAATGGGAGCTAGTGAAGCAATTGATATTGCTTTAAGGACCATCTTAACGGAAGGCACCGAGGTTATTTTACCCGGACCAATATATCCAGGTTACGAACCGGTGATTCGAATGATGGGGGCACAGCCGGTCTATAGCGATATTCGCGAAAATCAGTTTCGCTTCACGCTGGATATGATAAAACCATACATAACAGAAAAGACTCGCTGCATCGTCCTCCCTTATCCATCAAATCCTACCGGAGTAAGTCTAAACGAAGGAGAGCTACGGGAAATAGCGGATTATTTAAGGGATAAGGATATTTTCGTTCTTGCCGACGAAATATACAGCGAGCTTTCCTATAACCAGACGCACTATTCAATCGCAAGCTTTCTTAAAGAACAAACAATCGTCATTAACGGATTATCCAAGTCCCATTCAATGACGGGCTGGCGAATCGGCTTTTTGTTTGCTCCCGAAAGTATTGCTAAGCATATCTTAAAGGTTCATCAATATAATGTTTCCTGTGCAAATTCCATTGCTCAAAAAGCTGCATATGAGGCGCTTACAGCAGGGATTGATGATGCCCTTTCCATGAAAAAGGAATATGAAAAGCGTCGTGATTATGTCTATCAGCGCCTTGAGACAATGGGTTTTGAAGTGGTCAAGCCAGACGGGGCCTTTTACTTCTTTATAAAAATTCCAAGCACGATTGCTTTGAATAGCTTTGATTTTGCGGTTAAACTTGTGAATGACGCTAAGGTAGCAGTAGTACCCGGCAGTGCTTTTTCTGAATATGGAGAAGGATATTTCCGTTTATCCTTTGCCTGCTCAATGGGCACGCTTGAAGAAGGACTAAATCGAATCGAACAGTACCTAAAAAAGTAAAAGAGGCCAATCAGCCTCTTTTACTTTTTTAGGGATTCAACCCTGATATTTTCCGTTATTTTTCGCAGCTTTTACCTTTTTTGCCTTATCATGATGAATTTTATTCGTATCGGCAGAGCCCATTTCGTGGGCAAATTCTTCATTTAATACTGCAGAATCAAAACCTTTTTTGTTTTTTTGCTGCGGGTCGTTTTTCTTTGTTCGCTTTGCCATAAACATTCCTCCTATTTTAGTTTCTAGAATAGTTTCATGTAGGCAGGAGGTATTTATGCCTGGCAGTTTGTGGCCGGTCCGCTACTTTTTCCAGTACTTATATAAAGCTTGAGTACCGCTGTTTTCTTCACCCAGCGAAGCCAGTTTATCATACATGGATTTTGCCAAAGCCAATCCTGGCACTTCCATTTCCATACGTTCAGCCTCATCCAAGGCTATTTTCATATCCTTAATAAAATGCTTTATGTAAAATCCAGGCTCAAAGTCCCCTTTTAACATTCTCGGCGCCAGATTGCTCAATGACCAGCTTCCAGCAGCACCTGCTGTAATACTTTTTAAAACAGTTTCAGGATCAAGTCCTGCCTTTTCTGCATAAATAATGGCTTCACAGACACCTATCATATTAGAAGCAATCGCTATTTGGTTGCACATCTTGGTATGCTGTCCTGCTCCTGCCTGTCCTTGGTAAACAATATTCGTTCCCAACAATTTTAATAGCGGGTGAACGGCTTCAAAGGCATTGTATTCACCGCCAATCATAATGGAGAGCTTTGCATCCCTAGCACCGATATCGCCGCCGGAAACAGGAGCATCAATCGCATGGATATCTCTTTTTTTAGCCTCATTGTATATTTTTTCAGCCAGAGAAGGTGAAGAAGTCGTCATATCAATATAATAGCTGCCCGGAATTCCATTTGGAATCAATCCGTTTTCACCCAAATAAACCTCCTCAACATCGTTTGGGTACCCTACCATCGTAATGACCACGTTTGCCTTTTCAGCAACGGCCCTCGGGGTTTCTGCCCATAAAGCTCCTTTTTCAATTAATCCTGCAGCTTTGTCTTTTGTTCTCGAATAAACCATTACAGGGAATCCGGCAGCGAGCAGATGACCTGCCATACTTTTACCCATCACACCGATTCCAATAAAACCGATGACTGTATTATCTGGTGTTAACAAAAAAATCTCTCCTCTCGTCTATTTGCTTTTATTTTAGCATTTTCCGCCAATATTATCGTAATAAAAAAGACCGAAACTTTTTATCCCGGTCTTAAAGTTCAGACGAAAAATTTGTTAAAAAGGCTCTGCCAAAGACCTTTTTGTTATTGAACACTTCGATAGAGACAGCGTTATTCTGTTCAATCATATTTTGAAGCTCTTGTATATGCAAATCCTTTTGCAGCGGAATCGGGTCCATAAAAATATATTTCTCCCTTTTCCCTTTAACGTCTATATATTCTCCATTAAGAACCTGCTCCTCACCATAGACAATTTCCCGCCTGCCGATGGCAGCTGCCAAGCGGTCATCGTGGATGGTTACTTTCACCTTATATAATTGGTGTCCCTCCAAAATTTCATTGTTTATTCGAAAGCGAAATTGGATTTCGTTATTTTTCGTTAACAGAGCATCCGCATAACGGTTCGCAATTAATTCATTGGAGGTCAATATTCCACATCCGCTTAATAAAAAAGAACCGAAAATGATATAGAGGCCTAAAATAATCTTAAAGAGGTTATTCATTTTGACCACTCCTTTATATCTTCCACCATCGCCAAAATTTTTTGGTGTTAAACATAAAGGAGAAAAATAAAAATAGAGGCAGTAAACAGCCTCTACCACACTTAATTATTAAAATGTATGAGCTAAATCCTGTGCGCGGGCAATCGCTTTTTCCTTGATTTCCTGAGCTTTATCTGGCATTGCATTATGCCCCTCGATAAACAGTCCTTCGAAGGAAGGCACACCGAAGAAACTCATCATCACGCTAATATAACGGTGCCCCATTTCCATTTCTGCTGCAGGACCTGAGGAATAAAAACCGCCTCTAGCTTGGATATGCAAAGCTTTTTTGTCAGTTAACAGACCAATTGGCCCTTGCTCTGTATATTTAAATGTTTTGCCTGCAACCGCAACCGAATCAAGATATGCTTTCATTACTGGAGGAAATGAGAAATTCCATAAAGGGGTAACAAAAACATATTTATCCGCAGCAATAAATTGTTCGCTTAACTCATTCAAGCGGCCAACCTTTGCTTTTTCGTCTGCTGATAACTCGTCAAAGGATTGCCCGGAACGAAGCTTCCCCCATCCACTGAACACATCCACATCAATCTGAGGGATCTGTTCAGTATACAAATCCAGATGAATTACCTCATCATTAGGATTAACTTGTTTGTACGTATCGATAAATTCCTTTCCTACTGCCATACTGTATGATTGTGTCTCATCATGAGGGTGTGCTGTGATATATAAAACCTGTGCCATGTTATCACCTTTCTTGTTGATTTGTTATGTTTAGTGTGAATCAATATCATCTTATTTAACCAAAAAATATATCTCAGATTAAAATGATTTTAATTCAGGAAAACTTTAAAATAAAAACCTGTATGTATCAAATATTCTGCTTTGGATAAAAAAATGGATTTGCCATATTTGACAAATCCACTAGTAATTTTTATTCATCAACTTCCATCGAATAAGGATTTTTACCTATATTCTTTCTCATTTCATCGGTCATTAAAAAAGGTTCCTTCACAACAGCTTCATTTTCAGCTTGGTCAAGATGAAAACTGCCATCGTAATGTACTGGTTTTTGCTCCATAATTAATCCACCCCTACAATGATTTACGCTTAAGATGCCCAACTTTAGTTCGTATTACTTAGGAGACCTGCGAAATTTCATCTTACTATAGTCGTGTTATTCAGGTCTTTATGACTATTATTATAACTGAAAATAATTTGAAAGAACATAATAAATTGAAAATAAAAACAGTAAAAAAAGACTAGCCGATTTTTCAGCTAGTCCTTTTAAAAATATACGTATTTTTATTATTTAATAGCAGCGTTCACTGCCTCTATTACTTGGTCTGTTGTTTGCATGTTTAAGACTTGCTGGGCAAGTCCTTCCATTTCAGACTTCTTAAGATTTTTTATTAAAGAGCGTGCCTTAAGAATAGACGTTGCACTCATCGAGAATTCATCTAGTCCAAGACCGAGCAGAATTGGAATCGCTGTTTCGTCGCCAGCCATTTCTCCGCACATACCTGCCCATTTACCTTCTGCGTGAGCAGCATCGATGACCATTTTTACTAATCGTAAAATTGATGGGCTATATGGCTGGTATAGATAGGAGACACGCTGATTCATGCGGTCGGCTGCCATTGTATATTGAATCAAATCATTAGTACCAATACTGAAGAAATCTACTTCTTTGGCGAATTGATCAGCTAGAACCGCAGTCGATGGAATTTCAACCATGATACCAAGTTCAATTTTTTCAGCAACTTTTTGCCCGCCTGAGATTAATTTTTGCTTTTCCTCTTCAAGAATGGCTTTTGCTGCCCTGAATTCATCTAGAGTGGCAATCATCGGAAACATAATTTTCAAGTTTCCGTATACACTTGCGCGTAATAATGCCTTAAGCTGTGTCCGAAAAATCCCTTGCTCTTCCAGACATAAACGAATCGCTCGGAAGCCTAGGAATGGATTCATCTCTTTCGGTAATTCCAAGTATGGAAGTTCTTTGTCGCCGCCTATGTCCAATGTCCGAACTACAACTGGCTTTCCTTCCATGCCTTCAAGGACTGCCTTATATGCCTCGAACTGTTCTTCCTCTGTTGGCAGCTGGTCTCGGCCCATATAAAGGAATTCAGTCCGATAGAGGCCAACTCCCTCGCCGCCATTTTCTTTGACTCCCTTTAAATCCTTTGGAGTACCGATGTTCGCAGCCAGTTCAACGTGATGCCCGTCAGCGGAAACAGTAGGCTCGTTGACAAGCTTGGCCCATTCAGCTTTTTGCGTTTCGAAGTCTTCATAAACTTTCTTGTACTGCTCCACGAGTTCAGGGGTTGGGTTAATATGTACTTCACCCTTTAGCCCATCAACAATGACCAAATCGCCATTTTGAATTTCTTCGGTAGCTGTCTTAGTTCCAACCACAGCTGGAATTTCCAGTGAGCGCGCCATAATAGCGGAGTGGGATGTCCGTCCTCCAATATTTGTTGTAAACCCTTTTACAAATTGTCGGTTTAATTGTGCTGTGTCCGAAGGTGTCAGATCTTCTGAAACGATAATGACTTCTTCCGCAATCATGCTTGGATTTGGCAGCTGCACGCCTAACAAATGAGCTAGTACACGCTTAGTCACGTCGCGGATATCCGCAGCACGCTCCTTCATGTATTCATTATCCATTTGTTCGAACATCATTACAAACATATCTGCAGTTTCTTTAAGGGCTGCTTCTGCATTTACGTTCTCGGACCCGATCTTATCTTCAATCGGATTATTTAATTCTGGATCACTTAAAACAAGGAGATGCGCTTCAAAAATGGCTGCCTTATCAGGGCCAAGGTCAACCTTTGCTCGGTCGCGAATGATTTCAAGTTCAGACTTCGCTTTTGCCATGGCATCACGAAAACGTGCTACTTCAGATGATGTATCTTCAATTTTTTTCTGTTCAAAAGATAAATCTGGTTCAACCAGGCGGTATGCTTTAGCAATGGCGATACCATTTGATGCAGCAATTCCATTTAAAAAAGTCATTATTCAGCCAATCCTTCTTTTCTCAATGTTTCTTCCAGGCTGTTTAATGCGTCGTTTGCATCGCTGCCTTCTGCTGTAATTTTGATTTCGGCTCCCTTGCCAATGCCGAGGGACATAACGCCCATAATCGACTTTAAGTTAACTGTCTTGCCTTTATGTTCAAGATTGATTTCTGAATCAAATCTGCTAGCTGTTTGGACTAAAAGTGTTGCTGGTCTAGCATGAATTCCTGTATCTGCTGTTACTGTAAATTGTTTTTCTGCCATCTTCAATCAAACTCCTTTTTTTATGTAGATAAATAAAAATTAATGCTCACTTTCATAAAATAGCCAAAATACCTTCTTTAGTCAAATAAGACATTAAAGAAATAAAGTAAAGAATTTAAATTTATTTTCCCCTGAAAGTTATCCAAACATGTAATGATTATTTATCTATCAAGGTTATATAATAATGGTACAAATGGTAGAATAGCATTTTCTTTAAATTCATTCAAATATTTTGTGTTTACGTTCACAAAAACGTCAAAAACATTAAAAACCGTCCAAACGGACGGCTTTTGTTTTTTAATCTTAATTATTTAATTCTCGCTTACTGCTTGGGGAAAATTGATCGGTTCATCGACCGGTATGACCGCGGACACTAAAGCCTCTTCGACCGCTAAAGAGTATTTTGCCTTATCCTTGTCACACCAGCCAAATTTGTCAGACATATAATTTATTACTTGTTTTTTATATTTCCGAACTGTTTGTATATCAAATAATATTGCACCTGTGCGGCGATTTAAGAAGTCGATTGGTGCAGCAATCATTTCATGCTCAATTGCGTAAATTAGTTTTGCAAATAAATCCAAGGGCAGTTGGTATTTTACTGCGTCATCCTTATTCTTTCTTAATAGGTTAAAGACTGTGTCAATATTTGAACCGTACATTCTCGCTAATTTTTCAGCTTCTTTGCTGGACAGCCCTACCTCTATCCCGTGCTGAACTTGTTTTGAAACATAGGAATTAAAATTGGCGGAACCTCCTACGTTCCCTCCTGATATCGGCATGTTTCTTGTTTGGCATGAAGGAAGAGTTCTCCCTTCTTCTAATTGAAATTTATCAACTAGCAAATCAACAACTGTAGCCGCCATTTTCCGATACCCCGTTAATTTGCCGCCGGCAATCGTAATCAAACCAGACTTAGACTCCCAGATTTCATCCTTCCGGGAAATTTCAGAAGGATCCTTTCCTTCCTCATAGATAAGCGGCCGTACACCAGCCCAGCTGGATTCAATATCCTGTTCCGTAATCTTTACGTCTGGAAACATATAATTAATTGCATTAATGATATAGGTCCGGTCTGATTTTGTCATTTGTGGATGTACTGCATCTTCCTTATAAAAAGTATCGGTCGTACCAACATAAGCCTTCCCATCTCTCGGAATTGCGAAAACCATTCGGCCGTCTGGTGTATCAAAATATATTGCTTGCTTTAATGGGAACCGGGATTGGTCGATAACTAGATGAACCCCTTTTGAAAGCTGAAGTGTTTTTCCTTTTTTAGATTTGTCCATTTCACGGATATGATCAACCCAAGGACCGGCAGCATTAACAATTTTTTTTGCCCTGATTTCGTATTTGTCACTAGTTATCTGATCCTCAACAATTACTCCGACAACTTTTCCATTTTCATAAATAAGCTTGGTTACCTTTGTATAGTTGCAGGCAATTGCTCCATTTTCAACTGCGGCCTTCATCACTTCAATGGTCAGTCTAGCATCATCAGTACGATATTCAACATAATAGCCCCCGCCTTTTAAATCATCCTTTTTCACCAGCGGCTCCTTAGCGAGCGTTTGTTCAGCTGATAACATGCTGCGGCGTTCGGATTTTTTCACCCCTGCCAAAAAATCATATACCCTAAGTCCAATCGAAGTGCTGAACGGGCCAAAAGTGCCACCCTTATGCATTGGCAAGAGCATCCATTCAGGTGTTGTCACATGGGGTCCATTTTCATACACAATGGCCCTTTCCTTTCCAACTTCAGCCACCATCTTCACTTCAAATTGTTTTAAATAACGCAGCCCGCCATGGACTAGCTTCGTTGATCTGCTGGAGGTTCCTGCCGCAAAATCCTGCATTTCAACCAAGGCGGTACTCATCCCTCTAGTTGCCGCGTCTAATGCGATTCCGGCACCTGTAATGCCTCCGCCAATTACTAAAATGTCAAATCGTTCACTTTTTAGTTTAGTTGCAATTTCAATACGATTTAAATTTGAAAATTTCATCGTCATTTCCTCCAATGTAATTGCTATATTATATGCAAACTTTTTAAAGGGGAAATAAAAAGAGACCACAAAAGCCATTATCTATTTTTAGATAATGTTTTGTGGTCTCTCCAATTTCTCCAGACAATTTATTAACTTGATCATATCATACCATAATTTTCTTCAAATGGTTATTAATTATTTAAAAACCATCGCTGCTTTTACTGCCTTTTTCCAGCCGGCATACAATCCAGTCCGGATTTCTTCTGACATGGTTGGATTGAATTGATGATCAATAGCCCATTGTTTTGAAATTTCCTCTTGGCTTTTCCAGAAACCAACCGCAAGACCTGCTAAATAGGCTGCTCCAAGTGCGGTCGTTTCATTAATGACTGGTCTTTCAACCGGCACATTGAGGATATCGCTTTGGAAATTCATTAAGAGGTTATTCTTTACAGCACCGCCGTCAACGCGCAAGGTTTTCAGTTCAATACCTGAATCGGCTTCCATCGCAGATAACACATCTTTAGTTTGGTACGCCAGTGATTCAAGTGTCGCCCTAATAAAATGTTCCTTTGTTGTACCGCGTGTCAAGCCAAATACGGCCCCACGCACTTCACTATCCCAGTATGGTGTTCCTAATCCAACAAACGCCGGTACAATATATACACCTTCAGTCGATTCCACCTTTTCGGCATAAACCTCGCTATCCTTTGCATCCTTGAACATCCTCAACCCATCGCGCAGCCATTGGATCGCCGACCCAGCAACAAAGATACTGCCTTCGAGCGCATATTCAACCTTGCCATTCAATCCCCAAGCGATCGTTGTCAGCAGACCATGGTCTGAACGGACAGCCTTTTCCCCAGTATTCATTAACATAAAGCAGCCTGTGCCATACGTGTTTTTGGCCATCCCTTTTTCAAAGCATGCCTGGCCAAACAAGGCTGCCTGCTGATCGCCTGCGACACCGGCTATCGGTATTTCCTTGCCAAAAAAGTGATAATCAATTGTGTTGGCATAAACCTCAGATGATGGGCGAACCTCGGGCAACATGGACTTTGGAACACTTAAAATTTCCAATAGTTCATCATCCCATTTTAGCTCATAGATGTTAAACAGCAGGGTACGCGAAGCATTGGAATAATCCGTCACATGGGCCCGCCTGCCGGACAATTTCCAAATCAGCCAAGTGTCAATTGTCCCGAATAGCAATTTCCCTGCTTCCGCTTTTTCCCGTGCTCCTTCAACATTATCTAAAATCCATTTTACTTTCGTTCCTGAAAAATAGGCATCAATCAGCAAACCTGTTTTATTACGGAAGGTTTCCTGATACCCTTTTTCTTTTAACTCTTCACAAATTTCGCTCGTTTGTCTTGACTGCCAGACGATAGCATTATAAACAGGAACTCCTGTCTCTTTATCCCAGACAACAGTTGTTTCCCGCTGATTGGTAATACCGATTCCGGCAACCTGTTCGGGTTTAACTCCTGATTCCGAGAGGACAGCAGCTATAACAGCAAGAATAGAACCCCATATTTCATTGGGATTGTGCTCTACCCAGCCCGGCTTTGGAAAATGCTGAGAAAACTCCTTCTGGGCGGAATAGACTATTTCGCCACTTTGATTAAAAAGAATTGCACGGGAACTTGTAGTTCCTTGATCTAGCGATAAAATATACTTTTCCATACTTACACCTCACATTCAAAAAAGGAGAACCACAAACTAGCCGCATTAAACGACCAACTGTGTTTCTCCTTATCTCCGTCACAAAATATTAACTTGTTAAATTGAGTATATAAAGTTAGGAAAACGGTGTCAACCTATTTTTTCAAATAGGTTCCAGAGTTCTCTTTTTGAGGTTGTTATTGCAGTGGCGCCTGCATTTAGGGCATTTTCGATCTCATCTGCTGTTCGAATTAGTCCGCCCGCAAAAATCGGGATATTAACGCGTTCTTTCACTTCTTTAATCATCCACGGCATTGCCCCTGGAAGTACTTCAATATAATCCGGCTGGGTTTTTTCGATTAGCTTATAGCTTTTTTCAAGGGCGTGGCTGTCAATTAAAAAAATTCTCTGCACCGCAATGACTCCCTTTTGCTTGGCTTTCTGGATCACACCAGCCTTTGTGGAAATAAGTCCGTACGGCTTGAACTCCTGGCAAATATACTCCGTTGCATATTCATCATTTTTAATGCCATGAATTAAGTCAACATGGTAGATCATTTTTTTCCCTGATTGCTTGGCCATTTGATTAATATTTTTCAGCTGGGCAATATGCATATCTAAAAAAACCCCAATTTCGTACGGACTTTGTAAAAACCACTCAAATTCCTTCATGTTTCCAGAAGCCGGCAAGATTCTTTGTTTCATCGTAATTTAAGTTCACCTACTAGTTTTAAATGTCTATTTTTTTGTTCTTTTCGAGGGTTCGTTCCTTTAACTTCTCGGCTCTTTTAAATATTGGTAGAGAACATCTCCATTCCGCTGAGCAATGCCGCGGAAGTGTTTAAAATCTTTTCTTTTTACCAGCACCTGACGGAAATCCATAAATTCCCCAACGTTAACGTAATATTCGGAAAGCTCTCCGTTCATAAGACGATTTAAGATATCGTTAACTGTTTCTTCCCTCATTTTTCAGCACCTCTTTCCACTTCCTTATTTTAACGTAAAAACCTAATTTAAAGCTAATTTCATCCCTAAATATGAAAACGTTACCATAATCTAATTATATTTCCAGAATTTTTTTACAAAAACATATAAGAAATTAACTAAATTGTAACATTAACACCTTTACGAATTTGGAAAAATAGTGCAAACTGTTATTTAAATAGTTTTTAAGTTTGCTAGATAAAGGAGAGAGGAAATTTGAAAAAAGCAGAGGTAGGAAATATCATCGAATTTCGCGGCGGACTACAAGGGATTGTTGAAAAGGTGAATGAAAATTCTGTAATAGTTGACTTAACATATATGGATAATTATCGTGATTTAGAATTAGATCAGCGTACAGTTGTTAATCATAAAAATTATAAGGTTGTTAAAGAAACCGCTTACTAATTATTTGAAAAGGCAGAATGCACACTGCCTTTTCTTCTTTTTTATACCGGAAAACCGTTTATTTTCCTTGGTCCGTTTCCTTTGAAAGCTCTTTAAACGATTTAACTTTGCCATGAGGATTTTGATCCTGCTTTCTGACCGTCCATTCACGTTCCTTTTGACTTTGTGATTTACTCATTCTCTTCACTCCTTTCTCGATTATTTTTTTCATTTAAAGATATTCTTATCAGCGTAATTGGATAAAATGTATATTGAAATCTTTTCCTTTACATATTGAGTTATGATCTTCGAAGGAGCCTATTATGGAATTAAAACGAACCCTGGATATACGTCTAATTACCGGATTGATTATCGCCCATGCCCTACTCTTTTTTTCTTTTCATGATAAGGCGATATTTTGGTACATTTTTTCCGGTTCCATCCTAATACTAATCGCCTTTTCCACGTTTCAGGGGGACGTGGAAGATGAGGCCTCTTTTATCAAGTATTTATTTTTAGGTGTCATTTCCGGTTTGCTATTATATTTGCTGTTTTGGATTGGCTATCAGCTGTTCGAGATGGCCAATTCAGGCTTTAAAAAAGATGTAAGACGTTTGTACCGATGGTTTGCCCCTTCGTTATTCTGGCACTATTTAGCCTTAATTTTAGTGGCAGCACCTGGCGAAGAAATGTTCTGGAGAGGGTTTGTCCAAAAAAGACTGTTAAAATACCTCAAACCATACGTCGCCATTATTGCTAGCTCTTTATTATATGGGTCAGTCCATATTTATTCGGGGTCCTTTTTACTAATGTTCGCTGCCTTCGTCTCCGGTCTTGTCTGGGGGTTTTTATACTTTTGGAAAAAAAGCATGCCCCTCGTGATTGTTTCTCATATCATTTTTGACATGATGATGTTCATTTTTCTGCCACTAACATAAAAGCAGCTGACCTGAGCAGCTGCTTTTCAATTTCTTTCTGGGGGTGTAAATGGCTTCATCCACAGGAGAATAAAAAAACTCATGCAAATATAGCCGAACAACGGATATAGGTAGGACAAAAGTGTTCCATAATTCACCAAGCTAATTAAGTAAGATACTGTAAAAATAGCCGTTACAGAAACCAGCGTCGGTACAGGCATATATTGCTTTAACTGCCGGTCGAGACCAAACACATTCCCAATAACTGAAGTGAAAATCTCTCCATAAATGATAAGAACAAAAATCCAATAGAAAAACGGGGCTAAATTTCTCATAATAACGGCCATCGGAATTTCATATAATTCCAGGTTTGGGAGCATGATTAATGTAAAGTGGCTGGCAATTAATATTACCGTCAAAGCCACACCACCAAGAATTCCCCCCCATTTGATCGTCCAATCGTCCTTCACTTCTGATGCAATCGGCACTAGTACCGCTTGAGCAAGTCCAAGATTCAAGGCAGCATACGAAAATGGTGCAATAACGCTTTTCCACCCATCAGAAGCATGAGGAATATACAAAAACTGCTCTAAAAAGTTTGGCATTTGCAAAGACAATAGCATTAAAATCAGACTAAACCCAATCATTAAGGGAACTACAAAGGTATTGACAGCAAAAAGCCCCTTAGTACCTACAAGCATCACCAAATAGGATAAAAAAATGGTGATAAACACCCCCGCATTTTTGGGCAATCCAAGCTGTTCTTCAAAAACAGCTCCTGCTCCTGCCAGCATAACGGCACTTACCCCAAGCAGCATAAATAGCATAAAAAAATTGATGATGCCTCCAGCCCATTTTCCAAATAAAAAATCATTAAATTCCTGGTACGATTTTGCATTAATTTGCGCAGCGATCCTCATCAGTTTTGAACCAATCACAACGAAAAGATAGCCGCTCATTAATATACTTATAAAGCCAAAGAAACCAAACCGTGAGAAAAATTCCACGATTTCTTTTCCTGTAGCGAATCCTGCTCCAACAACAGTCCCCACATAGACTGCCGCTATTTGAAAAGCTTGATTCCAGCTTTTTTTCACATCATCTCCCCCTTATCACAAATATATGACCAAAGGGACAAACAATGACGAGCTTTTTCTCGTAAGCTTATTTTCCTATCATGGAAAAAATTTCACCAAGCGAAAGACTTGAAAGTCAAAAAAGGTCAGAGTATACTATGGTCATAAGGTCAAATATAGTCAAAGTCAAATTGATAAAAGCTAATAACAAGGAGGTTGTTTACATGCTTTGTCAAAAATGTAATCAAAATCAAGCAAATGTACAATTAAACATGAATGTTAATGGGCAGCGTCATGATTTGAAACTTTGCCATGAATGTTATACAAAGGAGAAAAATGCATTAGGTGCAGGCTTTGGAATGAATAAGAACCTATTCAACGGTTTTCCATTTGAAGAGCTTTTTGCTAGCAAAAACTTTTCCCAAGGCCACATTCCAAATGGTCAATTTAGTCCGGCAGTTGAGAATAAAAACGGCCGCGGCGGCTTTATCGATCAATTTGGCCGTAACCTCACACAAATGGCTAAAGCCGGCTTGATTGACCCGGTTATTGGCCGTAATCACGAGATTAAACGAGTCATTGAGGTATTAAACAGAAGAAATAAAAACAATCCTGTGTTAATTGGTGAACCTGGTGTTGGTAAAACGGCAATAGCGGAAGGGCTTGCCTTAAAGATTGCCGATGGCGATGTACCAGGCAAACTGCAAAATAAAGAAGTTTATTTATTGGATGTAGCTTCTTTAGTTGCCAATACCGGGATCCGCGGTCAATTTGAAGAGCGGATGAAGCAGTTAATCGCTGAATTGCAGGAGCGGAAAAACATCATTTTATTCATTGATGAAATCCATCTGCTTGTTGGTGCAGGCTCTGCTGAAGGCTCTATGGATGCCGGCAATATTTTAAAGCCGGCCCTTGCCCGCGGTGAACTTCAGGTTATTGGTGCTACGACATTAAAAGAATACCGCCAAATTGAAAAGGATTCAGCCTTAGAACGCCGCTTCCAGCCTATTCAGGTTCAAGAGCCTGATACAGATGCAGCCATTGCCATCCTTAAAGGGATTCAGAAAAAATATGAGGACTTTCATGAGGTCAATTATTCAGACGAAGCCATCTGCGCTTGTGTGACCTTATCGCAGCGCTATATTCAAGACCGCTTCCTGCCTGATAAAGCGATTGATTTGCTAGATGAATCAGGTTCAAAATTAAATCTAACTTCAGACTATCGGAATAATGAACAAATTGAGGCCCGTCTTAAGGAAATTGCCGCAGAAAAGGTAACAGCATTGAAAAAGGAAAACTATGAACTGGCAGCAAAGCTTCGTGATGAAGAAGCTCAACTTGAAAAGGCATTATATAGTGCCTCAAAAACGGAACGACCAGTTGTTACAGTTTCTGATATCCAAAAAATTATTGAAGAAAAAACCGGGATTCCGGTCGGGAAACTTCAAGAAGACGAGCAGCTTAAAATGAAATCTCTGGAAGAGAATTTGAATAAAAAGGTGATTGGCCAGGAACAAGCCGTTCAGAAGGTCGCAAAAGCTGTTCGCCGCAGCCGTGCCGGTTTAAAAGCAAAAAATCGTCCGATTGGGTCCTTCTTATTTGTCGGTCCAACAGGTGTTGGTAAAACAGAATTATCTAAGACTCTTGCAGAAGAATTATTTGGCACGAAGGATTCGATGATTCGACTTGATATGAGCGAATACATGGAAAAACACAGCGTGTCAAAATTAATTGGTTCTCCTCCAGGTTATGTCGGCCATGAGGAGGCTGGTCAATTAACCGAAAAAGTCCGCCGCAACCCATATTGCATTATTCTCTTGGATGAAATAGAAAAGGCCCATCCCGACGTCATGCACATGTTCCTGCAAATTCTTGAGGACGGACGTCTAACTGACAGTCAAGGAAGAGTGGTAAGCTTTAAGGACACCGTCATTATTATGACAAGTAATGCCGGCGTTGGACACAAAAACATTCACGTTGGCTTTGGAACATCCAATGCTGTGGAAGAAGCTAGCATCCTTGACTCTCTTGGCAGCTTCTTCAAGCCGGAATTCTTAAATCGTTTTGACAGCATCATTGAATTTAAACCACTGGATAAAGAGCATATCTTATCGATTGTCGACCTAATGGCTGCTGAGTTGCAAGAAACATTAAAAGAACAAAACATTGAACTAACCATTTCAGTAGAAGCGAAAGGAAAATTAGCAGAACTTGGCTACCATCCTGCATTTGGTGCTCGTCCATTAAGACGCGCCATCCAGGAACAGCTCGAGGACAAAATAACTGATTTTATTTTAGACCAGCCAGATGCTAAACAACTTGCTGCTATTTTAGAAGATGGCCAAATCAAAGTTGTCACTGAAATGGTGGTGGATCAAAAATAAAAAGCGAAGCCCTGCGGCTTCGCTTTTTTTATAGCTTGTTATCATCAACCGAATTCAGCCAATTCTCGATTTCACCAACAACAGATTCTACACAGCCGGTTTTAAATGGTGATATTAAATTGGCTGCTTCTACGAGTTTAGTAAATGACATAGAACCGCCAAGCTTACAAAGCTTGACATAGTCTGCCCATGCCTCTGGATGATTCTCCCTTGACCGCTTCCAGAATTGGAAGGCGCAAATTTGTGCAAGCGTATAGTCAATATAATAGAACGGTGAATTATAAATATGTCCCTGACGCTGCCAGAAACCGCCGTTCTCCAGATACTCATTGCCGTCATAATTCTTATGCGGCAAATATTTTTTCTCAATTTCCCGCCATTTTTGCTTGCGCTCTGTTGGCGTGGCTTCTGGGTTATCATAAACCCAGTGTTGGAATTCATCAACGGAAACTCCGTATGGAAGGAATAAGAGCGCATCACTAAGATGAGAAAACTTATATTTATCGGTGTCTTCTTTAAAGAACAGCTCCATCCACGGCCAGGTGAAAAATTCCATACTCATCGAATGAATTTCACATGCCTCATAGGTTGGCCAGTTATATTCAGGAATTTCAAACTGACGGCTCGAATAAACCTGGAAGGCATGGCCTGCCTCATGGGTCAGGACATCAATATCACCAGAGGTACCATTGAAATTTGAGAAAATGAATGGCGCTTTATGATTTTCAATGTATGTACAGTAGCCCCCGCTTGCCTTCCCCTTCTTGGCAACAAGGTCCATCAGATTATTTTCCATCATAAAGGTAAAAAATTCTCCGGTTTCCTTTGAAAGATCCTGATACATTCTTTGTCCGTTCTCAATGATCCATTCAGGACTACCCTTCGGTACAGCGTTTCCGGTCTCGAACACAAAGCCTTCATCATAGAATTTTAATTTATCGAGGCCAAGCCGTTCCCGCTGCCGCTCTTTTAGCTTAGAGGCAATTGGAACAATAAAGTCCTTTACCTGCTGACGGAAATTAGCCACCATCTCGGCGTTGTAATCGGTTCTCATCATGCGGTTATAACCAAGCTCAACAAAGTTTTTATAACCCAAGGCGTGAGCAATCTCGGTCCGCACCTTTACCAATTCATCATAAATCCGGTCAAACTCCGCTTCATGCTCTGCAAAGAAGCCAAATTTCGCCGTGCTGGCGCGTTTGCGCATCTCCCGGTCTGTCGATTCAATAAACGGGTCGATTTGCGCAAGTGTACGCTCTTCCCCTTCAAATTCGATTTTCGCCGATGCAACAAGCTTGGTGTATTCTGACGATAATCGGTTTTCCCTTTGCAGCAAAGGAACAATTTCCGGTTTAAACGTCTTTAGCTGACTTTCAGCAAGGGCGAAAAGCTGAGTGCCCCATTTATTTTCCAATTGCGGGCGGAATTTGGAATCAACCAAAGCCTGATAATATTCAGTGATCAACCCTTCCACCTCAGGCTGGATTTCATCCATGTAATCCTGCTCATTTTTATAAAATTCATCATTCGTATCAATGGTGTGGCGAATATTACAAAGATTGAACATCGTTCCCAAGTCATTTCTCAGTTGATTGATTTCATTCATAGCCCCGCTCTGCTTTTCCACTGAGTCAGCTTTTTTGAAACGCTCCAATGCTTCATTAAATTTTGCCCGAACCTCGTCTAAGTTAGGTCGTATGTATGTATACTGTTCAAAACCCATGAAAAAACCCCCTTTTTCATTTTTTTTGGCTATATTCATTTCGACACTAATGATTAATATTCCTTTTTGCAAAAAAAATACGACTAAAAGCCGTATTAAAATTTCCCTGCAGGCAGACCTAATTTTTTTAACAGGTCAATTGCCTCCAGCTTTTCGGAATCAGATAAACTTGACATAAGCTTATCAATTTGTTGGGCATGTTCAGGAAAAATATCCTGAATCAATTTTTTCCCCTCATCTGTTATTTGTGCAAAAATGACACGTCTATCTGTCGGGCAGGCACTCCTTCTCAATAATCCCTTTTGTTCTAGCTTATCGACAACATACGTAATACTTCCGCTCGCAAGCAGGATTTTTGCACCAATTTGTTGCAGCGGCTGGTCGCCTTTGTGGTAAAGTAGCTCTAATACGGCAAACTCAGTTGGGTTTAGACCGCTTGCTTGGATCACTTTATTAACGTGTTCATTAATGGCTTTATAGGCTCTAGAGAGAACAATAAATAGCTTTAGCGAAACGGCTGTTGAATCTTTTTCCATAACAACCCATCCTTTATCTTTATTGGGAAATTGCCCTCAAAAGCAAAACACCCATAATATCTCGATTTCAAAATTATTATAAAAAAATTTCGAACCTATGTCAATTAACGGCAAAGTCACACTTCTTATCCTAAATGTTTATATGATAGAAAAAGAAAAAAGGATGGAATCTATGCCCATCCTTTTTTCTTAATTTCTTGAATTCTTTGATATAACTCTTCTTTTTCTTCATCAGAGAGCATTCGCTCGGCCATTGGAAAAAGGACGTTTTCTTCCTTGTTAAAATGCTCCGTTAAAATAAAGTAAGCATTTTGGATGTATCCAGCTAATTTTTTTAATTCATCATGTGAAGCAAGGCTGCCGGCAGCCGGCTCAAGAAAGGATTTAATATGTGCTTTTGCTTGGTCATGCTCATACTCCATTACCGCTATTGGTCCAGAAGTTGTCCCAATATAAGTCCCCATCATTGGGAACAGCACACCTTCTTCTCTTTCCGAATGCGGGTCAAGCGCTGCCTGAAATTCTTTTACCTTCGTAATTAACTCTTGGAAATTAACTTCTATATCAATATCTTTATCAATTTTTTGGGTTAGGCTGTACAATCCTTCCATTTGGCTTCTTAATGGGGGATGTTCTTCTTTCAATTGCCTTAATCCCTTACTTTTTAGCTCAGCACTCGGCATCCCGCCGAAACCGCTCATACAACTGCTCATTACATTCACCTCTTTCAATCTTCTGCTTTCAGTATAAAAGCGCCATTACAATTATGTAGTGACAATCGTCACATCTATACCCAAATTACAACTTCCTCATAATATAATTGACAACTTTTTGAAAACGTTTTATTTTTTTGAAAAATTATAACATTTATCACTCAAAAAAGTCTTTATAGTTTCATATAATAAAGTTAGATATTATGAAAGGGAGGTAAATATATTGAAAACCCCAAATTATCATGACTTTTATCAAACGGCATTTTTACCAATTGGTGCAAATGATCTTGTTTCGCTTAAGGATACAGATGCCTATATTCCAGAATCCAATTCTACACATTGGCTAATTGCCGTAGAAGGGGTTCAGCTCCCTCAGCCACGGATTTATTATCATTGGAAAGTCAGTATATATCCAGCCGCAAATGACGGCGACTTCAATTGGAAAAAGCCATATTATTGCTCAGAAAATATGGCACAAATGGATCATGCCATAACCCTTGCTTCCTCGCTTGCAGCCTCCTGCAAAAAAGATGAACTTTCCTCGGCAGCCCTTTTAGAGAAAATAAGCTGACCCTTTAAATACTTACCTTCTAGCTTCACCTTCTTTTTATAATCCCATGTGAAAAAATATACATATAGTGTAAATTGCAATTAGTAAATGGAAACTCGCCGATTGACGAGTTCGATTGGACGGTTCATGAGGCGTAATTGAATTTATACTTTCTTATTAGCCTAAAAAAGGTGCTGTCTGCAATAGCAAACAGCACCTTTTTTTATGCTAACCTGAAGACAATCCCGTGTCCGCCTTTTGGATATTCCCATTTAATATTTTGGTAAGGGCAGCCAATCCGGCAGCTTCCGCATTCGTGACAGCCTTCATAACCTACCTGCATCCGCGTTCCTTCCCACTTATATACCTCGGCTGGGCAAAATACTGTACAAATTTTATCAGGACATTGGGTCATGCAAACGTCATGATCAAGAACGGTAAGATGGGACTTTGTGTCACACTTAAACCTGAGAAGATACTGTTTTTCCTCAATATTCTTCGTTGACATTATTTCACCGCCTTCCAAGCACGATAGAGATCTTGCAATACGCGAAGCGTTCCTCTTTGTGAGGTCATATTCTTAATAATTTGCTTTTGTTTATCACGTTTTGGCGTGCCATCAACCGTAAAGAATTTGCTAGCTGCCTGATTCATCATCGGAACATACTCTTTAAAATATTGCGGGTATTTTTCGAACGTATGGGCCGCATCTTTGTACTTCTCTAAATCTTTGATGATAAAGCTATTATAAAGGGCCTCGCGGTAGTTATTTAACATTGATTCGCTGAAATTGCCGTGGCGATGCGCCTCAATGACAGTCTCAGCAGCCAATAAGCCAGAATGCATCGCCATGTTCGAACCTTCACGATGAATAGCGTTAACAAGCTGGGCAGCGTCCCCAACAACAATAACTCCGTTGCCTGCCACTTTAGGAACTGAGCGGTAGCCGCCTTCCGGAATGAGGTGGGCAAGATATTCAGCAGACTCGCCGCCAGCAATGAACGGCTTGACCATCGGATGATTCTTTAAGTAATCCAGCAGTTCATAGGGCTTCATTTTTGCTTTTATCATACTCGATAGTGTTGTCCCCACACCGATATTCAAACTTTCTTTGTTGGTATATAGGAAAGCCGTACCCAGATTTCCTTTTGTGGAATCTCCAAAGATCTCAATTGTGCAGCCTTGGTTGTCCTCCAAATTGAAGCGGTCATTTATTTTTTCTTTTGGAAGATTAACAACTTCCATAACTGTCAGCGCCACTTCGTCCGGGCGGAACTCCTTATGAAACCCAAGCTGTTTGGATAACAACGAGTTAACTCCGTCAGCAAGGACGACTACATCTGCAAAAACCTCACCATCCGGCCGGTCAGTGCGGACCCCAACTACCTTGCCGTTTTCGACAATACATTCCGTGACAACTGTTTCGGTAATTAGAAGCGCTCCTGCCTCCACAGCTTTCTTTGCGAACCATTGGTCAAACTGGGCCCTTAGAACTGTAAAGTTATTATATGGCTCCACACCCCATTCAAGGCCTTTATATCCAAACGAAAGAACTGATTCTTTGTCCATCATCCAGAACCGCTGTTCAATGACTGGTCTTTCAAGCGGCGCTTCTTTCCAAAATTCAGGAATCAACTCTTCCATTTGCTGGCGGTACAATACTCCACCCATAACGTTTTTTGCCCCTGGGTACTCTCCGCGTTCAATCAGCAGTACATTCAGACCGTTTTTAGCACAAGTGTAAGCACAAGAGGTTCCTGCAGGGCCAGCCCCTACCACAATCACGTCAAACTTCTCAGGCATAGCTCAGTTCACCGCCCTTTTCAGCTTTAAGCTTTTTAAATTGCTCGATTAGTTTAGGGAGAATTTCCATTGCGTCTCCTACAATGCCGTACGTTGCCACGTCAAAAATCGGGGCGTTCGGGTCTTTGTTGATGGCAATTATAAACTCGGAATTCTTCATACCGACCACATGCTGAATCGCTCCGGATACTCCAATGGCAAAATAAATTTTCGGTGTGACCGTTTCTCCTGTCTGTCCAACCTGCTGCTCATGAGGCAGCCATCCTGCTTCAACGACATCGCGGGTTCCGCCTACGCTTGCGCCGATTGATTCCGCCAATTCATGGATTAGCTGGAAATTTTGCAGGTCGCCCATTCCTTTGCCACCGCATACGATGACATGGGCATCGGCTAATTTAGCTTTTTTTGTTACGTCATTCACAATTTGTAGTACTTTTGTACGCATTTCGTCTTCGTGCAGAGCTATTTTCTCTTCAATGATGTTTCCTTGTCTTCCTGCATCCGGCTCAAGTGCCTTCATTACTTTAGGTCTTACTGTTGCCATTTGCGGGCGATGCTTCTTACAGAGGATCGTTGCCATAATATTACCGCCGAATGCCGGCCGGCTTGCTTCTAGCAATCTATTATCTACGTCCACATCCAGCATCGTCGTATCTGCTGTTAATCCTGTAACTAAATCAGTTGCAACAGCACTTGCCAAGTCCTTTCCGTTGGGGGTTGCACCGTAAAGAATAATTTCCGGCATATATTTTTGCGCTAGCAGCATAACACCGCTCATATAGGATTCTGTACGATAATCCTTCAAAACTGGATGGTCAATTACGTAGACCTCGTCAGCCCCATAAGAAATAACCTGATTAGCTAATGGCCTTATTTGATTGCCCAGCAAGAATCCCCCTAATGGGACCTCAAGCTTATCTGCCAGCTTCCTGCCGGCACCCAGCAATTCTAGTGAAACATCTTCAATTTTGCCGTCATTTTGTTCAATGAATACCCAGACTCCACGGTAATCGTCAAGATTCATTTAAGACCCTCCCTGCTCTATACCCTAAAATTTATTAACATCATTTAGTTGACTGTAATGTAAACAGGTCTTTTTTCTCCATCAGAATATCCATTAGCTGACTTACCTGCTCATCGGCGGAACCATCTAGCTTTTTCCCGCCTTCAGGCCGTGGAGGTGTGAACATTTTGCCGACAACCGTAGGTGACCCTTTTAGTCCAAGCTGTGAGCGGTCAACATTTTCAAGATCATCCACTGCCCAAATAATCGGTTCATATCTTGCAGCACTAATCATGTTCGGCATTGGTGAATACTTGATATCATTGATTTCTTTTTCAACTGTTAATAGACAAGGCATTTCCGACTGGACCAGTTCGTATCCGTTGGTTAATTTCCGTTGAATTAAGACCGTCTTCTCACGCTCATTCACTTCTGTTACCTCAATCACATTTGTAACAGGAGGAATATCCAATCTCCGGGCGATACCAGGGCCAACCTGACCGGTATCTCCATCAATGGCATGCTTTCCACAAATAATCATGTCAATCGGGAGTTCCTTGGCAATTCTCTCCAACGCCTTTGATAAGGCGTAACTGGTTGCAAGTGTATCGGCACCGGCAAAAGCACGATCCGATATTAAATACCCTTGGTCTGCGCCAATTTCAACGCTTTTCTTAATGACAGCAGTTGCCTGCGGAGGTCCCATTGATAAAACCGAGATGGTCCCGCCAGTTTTTTCTTTGATTTTAACTGCTTCTTGAACCGCATGGGCATCATATGGGTTCAAAATAGCCGGGGCACTCCTGCGGTCGAGTGTATTTGTTTTCGGATTGATTTTGATGATTTTTGTATCGGGTACTTGTTTGACACATACGACAATGTGCATGTAGGACTTCCCTCCTCCAAATAAGCTAAAAATAATGAAAGCGTTTGACTTACTGGTTGGTTATTAAAAATGCTTTTATTAACGATATATGAATCGCAATTTAAGCATATTACCCAAAATTAATAGATTTCTTTAATTGAATGAAAAAAGTTGGAAAATTCATTTAAGAGAAAATTTGCTGCATGTGCAGCAAGCACGGGTGAAGTTCATCATGGTGTGGGTATTTTAGATAGAAAATAGTACTAATTTAACTATATGAAATATTGAGATATAGACAATGATAAAAATCACAGCACTGTCTATACATGTAGAAAATATTTTTCTATCTGAAAAATATTTTTTTAAAGGAGGCACTAAAAAGAATAGGCCTTCTGCTACAATGATTAAATGTAACGGAAGGCCTTTATTTTGAGGTTTCTGGGCATTTTACAGTTAGGTAATTACTAATTAGTTAGACTAATACTTTGGGCCAAATCATGATCATCTGCTTTAAGGCGAATTTGATTTCTTCAGGTGGTTTGGAGGCTTGTCCCATCATTCGGTGATACTCATTGATTAACTCGTCCAGTTCTTGACTGTATTTAATGGTTTGTTCACTTGTAAATCCCAATGTATTTGCACTTTTTATCATAAGTTCTCGTTTTGCTTTTATCTCTTCAATCATTTGACTATGGTTCGGACTGTGACTAGTGGTATTACTATACTCGTACAATGTTATCCTCCTACCTCTTACACACTTACTGTAATTCGCTAAAAAATTAGACTACTTGATGAATTATGACAAGAATTTCTTCAAATGTAAATACATTCGCAAAAGTAGACAAAACATTCTAAAACTTTCTATTTTCGACAGTTTATTTGCTTGTTTTCTTGAAATTTCGACATAAATTCCCAAATCGTTAGTTGTGGATTGGGATTATTGAAGAAAACCGCTTTGCGCCAAAGATGAAAGCGTATTCACTACTATGGACGGATTGTACATTTTTTTAAAATATTTTTTTAGCACAAAAGTCCCGAATCTAATATAAAAAAGCTGGCTCTAAAAAAATCTAAGCCAGCTTTGTAACTTTATATTTTTAGCTTTTTTTAAATATCTCTAACTCACTGATTCGTTTGACTGCTTCTCTAAGGCGCTCTTCTGAGGTCAGCAGGCCGATTCGAACATATCCTTCACCATACGAACCAAAACCAACTCCCGGCGCTGCTACTACTTGAGCCTTTTCCAACAAAATGTTGGAAAATTCCTCAGAAGAAAAACCATTCGGCACTTTTAGCCAGGCAAAGAAAGATCCCTTTGGAGCAGACACATCCCAGCCTATCGAACAGAGGCCGTCAATGAGGCAATTTCGTCTTTGCTCATACATCTCATTTAAATCCTTCACGCAGTCCTGAGGGCCTGTCAGCGCTTCAGCCGCTGCCTCCTGGACGGCACCAAACAAACTGACATATAAGTGATCCTGAATGAGCTCTAATGCAGAAATCACACTTTCATTTCCTACTGCAAAAGCAACGCGCCAGCCTGCCATATTATAAGTTTTAGAGAGTGTGTATATTTCAATACCGACATCTTTGGCACCCTGTGCCTGCAAGAAGCTTGGTGGTTTTACACCATCGAAACCGATGCCTCCATAGGCGAAGTCGTGTACAATACAAATATCATGGTCATTTGCAAGCCTTACAGTCTCTTCGAAAAATTCTAGGTCAGCCACAGCCCCGGTCGGATTATTAGGATAGTTGAGGAACATTAATTTTGCCTTCTTAAGATTCTCTGTCCCTAGCTCGCTATAGTCAGGAAGGAAACGATTTTCTTCTTTCAAAGGCATGGTGACCATTACGGCTTTAGCCAGTGCGACCCCGGACCAATAGTCAGGATATCCTGGATCAGGAACCAAAACGGTATCCCCAGGGTTTAACAAACATTGTGGAATCTCCACCAAACCTGCTTTGCCTCCAAAAAGGATTGCGACTTCCTTTTCGGGGTTGAGTTCTACACCATATTCCCGAAAATAAAAATCAGAAACGGCTTTTTTTAAATAAGGAAATCCTTGAAATGGAGAATATTTATGATTTATAGGGTTTGCCGCTGCCTCCTGAAGCTTAGCAACGATATGCCCTGGTGTCGGTTGGTCGGGATTCCCCTGGCCTAAATTGATCACATCAAATCCCCGTTCTATGTACTCTCCAGCTTTTTTGACGAGTGATGCAAAAAATTGCTTTGGAAGACTATTCAATATTTCCGATTGAGGAAAATGCTTCATGTTCTCACCTGCTATTTTCTAAATTTTAAGGTTGAAATTCTAGTCACAAATGATATAACTTTTATAACGGCTTGTAAAGGAAAAATTCCGAAATTTCATAAGGGAGAGATAATAATGAAATTAAAGATTGCTTGTTTGCAGATGGATATTGCCTTTGGCAATCCCGAGAAAAACTATCAGAATGCAGAAAAACTAATCGAAGCAGCTGTTAGCGATCAGCCGGATATCATTATCTTGCCCGAGCTGTGGACAACAGGCTATGATTTGACCCGCCTTGATACAATCGCTGATAAAGGAGCGCTTCAAACAATAGAATTTTTAAAAAATGCCGCCAAAAAGTACAATGTTAACTTTGTCGGCGGTTCTGTCGCCAATCGGGATGACAAGGGAGTGAAAAATACCCTTCTTATCATAAACCGTGAGGGGGAACTTAGTTCCGAATATAGTAAACTGCATTTATTCAAGCTGATGGATGAGCACCTTTATTTGGAAGCGGGTTGTGAAAAAGGTCTGTTTAAGCTTGATAATCATGCATTTGCCGGGGTCATTTGCTATGATATCCGCTTCCCGGAATGGATTCGTGCCCATACATCTGAAGGAGCGGAAGCGCTGTTTGTAGTGGCGGAATGGCCTGCACCAAGATTATCGCATTGGAGAAATCTATTAATTGCCAGAGCAATCGAAAACCAATGCTTTGTGATTGCCTGTAACCGTTCCGGAAGCGATCCGAATAATCAATTTGCCGGACATTCACTGGTAATTGATCCATGGGGTGAGATTATCGCCGAAGCTGGCGCAGATGAGGAGATTTTAACTGCAGAGATTGATTTAAAGCTTGTCGGAGAAATCCGTAAGCAGATTCCAATTTTCGAAGACCGCAGACCGGATTATTATAAATGATTCTTTACAGCAAATAAGAGGGTGTAAATCAGCCTCTTAGGCTATCGAAAACCTTTCGATAGCCTTTTATTTAGCTCTTATTCTTTAGCGATTTAATACGGTAATTAATTATAATATAATTAATATATTGCCCTTTCAACAAGTCTGTTGATTGGCGCTCCAGGCACTTCGCTTTCCGCGGGCGTGCCGGGGAGCCTCCTCAGAGCTATCGCTCCTGCGGGGTCTCCCGCAGGAGTCTTAGTGCCTTCCGCGCCAATCAACAGGTTCATTAAATTAAAACTTCAATTTTACAAGATGAACAAGTATTTTCTTGCCAGAGTTGATGAAGGACAAAATTGAAGGAATCTGAGAGTGAAATGTCCTTCATAAAGCCGATGAAGGACAAAATCAAAGGAATCTAGGAGAGAAATGTCCTTCATAAAGCCGATACACTTAGCAAGGTTCGAAAAAGTGTGTTGCAATAATTTAGATTAATTTGTCTCCCTGTTGATTGGAGCGGAGGGCACTCGACTCCTGCGGGATATAGAGGTCACTGGAGACCCCCGCAGGCGCCAAAGCGCCGAGGAGGCTTCAGGACCTCCCCGCGGAAAGCGAGTGCCCGGAGCGGAAATCAACAGGCCTAGTTGCAGAGACTATTAATTTAGATTTAGATAAAATAAAAAATTGCCAAGAAAAATAACCTTTCTCGACAATTTGAGAGGCTGCAAGTCAGCCTCTTTATCATACTTTTTAAGTTTTAATGGAGCGGCAGGGTAATAAAGAATGTAGTCCCTTTTCCTACTTCGCTTTCAATCCGTATTGAGCCTTTATGCTCCTCAATGATTTTATAGCTAACCACTAATCCAAGTCCTGTGCCTCTTTCTTTGGTTGTGAAAAAGGCTTCCCCCAGCCTTTGTAATTTCTCTTTGGATATTCCGATCCCTTCATCCTGGATTGAAATAAGAGCCTGATTATTCTCAAAGGCCTCTATCGTAACCGTAATTGTTCCGCCGCCTGGCATGACTTCGATCGCATTTTTGATTAAATTAATAAAAACCTTTTTCAACTGATTGGGTTCACAAAAAATCGGAGAAAGCTTTTCATCAAACCCTGTTGAGAATTGAACATTATGTAATACAGCCTGGGCATGTAAAATGTCTAAGGTTTCCCTCATTATTTGATTCAGATTCTTCTCCTGAAAACGGATTTCCTGGGGTTTAGCCAATAGTAAAAATTCGTTAATGATGGTATCAATCCGCTCTAGCTCACTAGTAATCACTTCATAGTACATGGAATGTTCTTGTTTGATGCTACCTTCAAGCAGCTGGATAAAGCCTTTTAAAGCGGTCATCGGATTCCTGATTTCGTGGGCAATTCCGGCCGCAAGCTCGCCTATAACCTTTAACGTTTCTGATTTCCTAAGCTGTTCCTGCATATCCATCTTTTCAGTAATATCCTTTAAGGCGGTAAAATTCAAGTCCGTCATAATGTCTAATTTTGAACTGATTTCGATATGCCTATTTTTGCCGGAAATCATCTCAAAAACAATAATGGATGTATAATAACCCTTTTCAATTACCTGCTTTATATGTTTCTTTATTTCTAGCGTTTGTTTTTCAAGCTTGCTAAATGGCTCATAAAACAATCTACCTATTAATTTTTCCTTTGGAAGACCAAATAGCTTTTCTGCTGTAAAATTTACATCCACTATGCGATATTGGTAATCCCAAAGGATGAGTCCATCAATGGAATCTTCAAAAATGCGTTCATATCTTCGTTCGTACTCTTGCAATTTTGCATTTTTTGAAAACACTACATCAGGCTTACTTGGTAACGTACCATCCTGTTCCAATTTGATTTCCAATAAACGGCCACCCCGCTATCAACCAAAGTTCAGCGTTAATTTAAAAAGATATATTCTATATAAAACTTGGAAATTCCTTTTTTCTGCCAATAATTTTATTAGTTTAAAAGAAAAACGCAAAGCTAATTTGCTTTGCGTTTTTCTTTTTTATAGCCATGGATTTTCATGCTTTGCTTTAAGGCGCTGCCACCTTTTTTCTACTTCTCTTTCGAATTCGTCTACTAGATGTTTGTTTTCCTCTTTGAGGAGATGTTTCGTTTTCCCCATATATTTAAACCATTCTGTTACCGAAACGCGCTTTTTCTTTTCTTCAGGGTTATAGGTAATAGCGGTAACACCCTGTTCTACTTCATACAGTGGGAAGAAGCAGGAATTGACGGCCTCTTCAAGAATTTTTGTACCATAACGGTCCTCAGACTTCCAGTTTAATGGACAGGTAATTAAAAGTTTTCCGTACACTGGTCCGACATTTTGCGCGTACCACTGGGCTTTCGCGCCTTTTTTGACCAAATCCTGCGGGAATGCTTCTGATCCGGTAAATACATAAGGGATATTTGTCGCAGCCATAATTTGGACCGTATCCTTGTGGTGGAAGCTTTTCCCTTGCTGAGTTTTTCCAACACCAGATGTACTCGTCATATGCCCAAGTGGTGTCGAATAAGACATTTGCGACCCAGTATTCATATAGCCTTCATTATCATATTCGAGCATAATCAGCTTATGGCCGCGAAGTGCCGTCCCAATTGCCGATCCCATACCGATATCCATTCCGCCGTCACCGGTAATCATCACGAATGTTGCATCATCGGACACTTGAATTTCCCCGCGCCGCTTTAATTCCATGAAGGCCTCAACAGTACCTGAGAGGGTTGCTGCACCATTCTGGAACAGGTTATGCATCATTGTCTGCTTATGCGAGCTATATGGATAGGCAGTTGTTGTAACGTAGGCACAGCCAGTTTGGAATAGAGTGACAATATCCCCTTCAATCCCTTTAAAGAACAACTCCAGCCCGCCAAATATGCCGCAGCCCGGGCAGGCGCCGTGACCGGAAGCAATTCTTTTCGGCTTATTTGTCAGCATCCGCAGTGGCGGGATTTTCACTTTTAATTTATTTGTTTCTTCATCCATTTTTACTTCAATTAAACCAGTTTTATAAGCATCACCCTGCTGCGGAGTGATAACAGGCTTCAGGATTTTTTCCGGATTTCCCGGTACATGCCCGAAATAATCAAATGGTTTTTCCGCATAGCCTTTCTCCATCGCATCAATTGCCATATTAAAGAATTCATGGGCATCACTTGCATAGAAATCCTTACCGCCCATTCCGAATACACGGCTTAATACGATGGTTTGATTATTCTTGTCATCCTGCAGGGCAGACTTGATCTCATGCGTTAAGTTTGGACCATGTGCACCATAGGAATCAGCACGCTCACCGACTAATAATGCTTTCACATTTTTAAGGGCTTCACGGATTTCTTTAGCCGGGAATGGACGAATAATATTTGGACTGATTACCCCTGCTTTAATTCCTTGAGCGCGCAGCTGGTCGACAACATCCTTTGCCGATTCGGCTGCAGAGTTTAATAGGAATAACGCAACTTCAGCGTCCTCCATTTTGTATAAGTCCAAAACAGAATATTCTCTTCCTGAAAGTTTTGCATATTCAGCAGACACTTCCCTGAATACCTCTCCGGCATTGTACATAGCTTCGGATTGCTGGAAGTGATTGTTCATCAAATCTTCGCCGTTCATGTGGGCACCGATCGTTACCGGTTTTTGCGGATCTCTAATAAAATTGTAATCAGTCGGGCACTCGCCGACAAATTGCTGCACTACCCGGCGGTCCTTGAAGTATTGAACTCTCCGTTTTTGGTGGGACGTCCAGAATCCATCATAGGCTACAATGACAGGGAGCCGGACTTTGGAGTGTTCGGCAATTTTTAATGCCATAATATTCATGTCATAGACTGCTTGCGGGGTTCTAGCCGTTAAAATAACCCAACCAGTATTTAGACCAAAGTAAAGATCTGAGTGGTCTCCGCGGATATCAAGCGGACCACTGACAGCCCGAGTGACCAGATTCATGACCATTGGGAATCGTGTACCCGCCTGAACTGGAAGCTGTTCAATCATATATAAAAAACCGTTCGCACTTGTTGCATTGAAGACGCGAGCCCCTGTGGCGGCAGCACCATAGCAAATACCGGCCGATCCATGCTCACCATCTGCCGGAATCAGCTTAATATCATGCTCACCCCGGGCTTTCATTTGGTCTAAGAATTGTGCCACCTCTGTAGATGGAGTAATCGGGAAATAACCCATAATATGATAGTTGATTTGCGCTGCCGCCATCGCAGCCATTTCATTGCCGGATTCAAAGGTTGAAATCTGCTCGGCTCCAACCTGCGCTGTTAATTTTTCCTCTAAAATACCCATTATAAATTCCCTCCTACTGCATAAGGAAAGTTTTGCTTCACACGATTTGCATCTGCGTATCCGATCATTTCGCGAAGATCCGTTAAAGCACTTGTCGGACATGCTTCCACACATTTTAAGCAGCCCTTGCAATATTGATAGTCAATTCCCTTAAGAAACATTTGCTTCCTGCCGCGCTTGTCCTCTCCCTCTTCCCAGACGAAACAGAAATCTGGACAAACGTTATCGCAGGCTGCACAGTCTATACACTTATCGCGTTCAAACTGTGGCAGGAAGCCCTGTCTTGAGCCGCTCAAATCTTTTAATATACTATTTGCCTGAGTGGTGATTACACCACCAAGCTCTTGGGTCATATAGCCTAGCTGCGGAAGCGGGCGGGTAAAGGCTTTACCTTGTGCATCCTCCGGAACATGGTATGTTTTAAATTCAACTTCCTTATAGCCGCGGTCAAACGTCCGTAGGTTCGGTTCGACAAAGTGCGGGTATTTTTTTTCGAATGTCTTCCGGATAACTTTTCTCATGGCGTCCGGGTCCAAAAAATCACAAATGCGGAATAACGCCCCGAGCATCGCTGTATTTACTTTTGTTTTTTCCTCGACAGCAATGGTTAACGCATCTACAATCGCTAATGTTCCATATTCTAGTTTTAAGTCCTTTTTCACATCATCGAAATCCCTTGATGAGTTGACTAAGACGATGCCGTCAGCATTTAAACCGCTGACCACATTAATCGTTTTATACAATGCTTCGTGGAAAACGCCCACAATATGGGGCTGCTCAATTGGACTGTGATCACGAATTTCAACCCCAGGTTCACAAAAGCGGATAAAGCTTTTAACCGGAGTTCCTTTTTTCTCCGAGCCATAGGACGAAAAGTTGGAGCCATTTAACCCAAGCCCTAATACCCCTGCTTCCGCCAGCATTTTTCCGGCAAGATTTGCTCCAAGACCACCGATTGATTCGAGACGGATTTCAAAAAAACCCAGCTCATTTTTTTGCGGTAAAATAGACATAATGTCCCTCTCCTTCTTTGTTCAATAAAACTACCCGAAAAAGACATAAATAATTAACTTATCTCACCGCTATTGTAGGCTATATTATTTTTTAAATCTGTGACAAAAATCAAACATCCAAACATTTTTTTTAAAACACATTTTAATCCATCAAAAAAATTCTTTATTTACAAAGCATCTTCATTGTTTTTTAATTATATAACAGGTTACGCATTGTATTATAACAGCGCAATTGCAATTGATAATCAACTTAGCATAAGCTAATGTGGCACCGGTTTGTCCCCTGTCCTTTTCGGCTAAAATAAGCTATAATATTATTTTGTTTTATTATAAAGAAAACTCGCCGATTGGCGAGCCCCTAAGGGCGAAGACAGAGGCGTAGTTGCACTTATGCGTTGAGAAAGTATAAAGCTTTCGACAGAAAGTTTATACTTTCTTATTAGCTGAAAAAGGAGCTTTATTATGAAAGTCATTTGTTCCACCCTTAACGCAAAATACATTCATACCAATCTGGCCATCAGGTGCTTAAAGGCATATGCAGCACCTGAATTTGATATCATTTTAAAGGAATACACCATCAAAGATCCGGTGATGAACATTGTCTCCGATCTCCACCAGCAAAAGCCGGATGTTATCGGTTTTAGCTGTTATATTTGGAATATCGAAGAGACCCTTAAGGTCATCAATATGTTAAAAAAAATTGACCCTTCCCTCATTATTGTATTAGGAGGCCCTGAGGTTTCCTACGACACACGCGAATGGATGGAAAAACATCCGGAAATCGACTTTATCGTAATGGGCGAAGGGGAACAAACCTTTAAACAATTGCTGACGGAGCTTGATACAAACAAAAATATCGATAATGTCCATGGAGTTGCATATCGTGACAATGGAACCTTAGCCAGCACACCACAGAGAAATAAGCTTGATTTAAAAGAATTACCTTCCCCCTTCCGCTTTACTGAGGATATTCCCCAGTTGGGGAAACGGGTTACTTATATCGAAACAAGCCGAGGCTGTCCGTTCAGCTGTCAATTTTGCCTATCTTCCATCGAAGTCGGTGTCCGCTATTTTGACCGGGAACGAATTAAAGAGGATATTCGCTATTTAATGGCAAACGGTGCAAAAACAATTAAATTTGTTGACCGGACCTTTAATATTAGCAGAAGCTATGCAATGGAAATGTTCCGCTTTCTTATTGATGAACATCTTCCAGGAACTGTGTTTCAATTTGAAATTACTGCGGATATTATGCGGCCGGAAGTGATTGAATTTCTTAACCAAGAGGCACCAAAAGGGCTTTTCCGTTTCGAAATTGGTGTACAGTCAACGAATGACTATACAAATGAGCTTGTGAGAAGAAAGCAAAATTTTGAAAAACTGAAAAGAACAGTGACAATGGTGAAAGATGGGGGGAAAATCGATCAGCATCTTGATCTTATCGCGGGACTGCCTGAAGAAGATTACGCCTCCTTCCGGAAAACCTTCAACGATGTGTTTGAAATGAGGCCGGAAGAACTGCAGTTAGGGTTTTTAAAAATGCTGCGCGGAACAGGGGTACGTATACGTGCTTCAGAACATGATTATGTATATATGGATCATTCCCCATATGAAATTTTAAGCAACAATGTTCTATCGTTTGACGATATTGTTAAAATAAAGCAAGTGGAAGATGTGTTAGAAAAATATTGGAATGACCACCGTATGGATCACACAGTTGAATACCTGGTGACACATGCTTTCCCTTCACCGTTCGATTTCTTTCAGGATTTTGGTTCCTACTGGGATGAACAGGGATGGTCAAGAATCGGCCATCAGTTGGAGGATCTATTTCGGCGATTACATTCATTTTTAATCAAGAGGGCGGTTCCGAACCTTGATGTCATTTCCGGTTTAATGAAATATGATTATTTAAAACATCATAAGTACAAACCGAGAAAACCTTGGTGGGAAGCAGGGCTGGAGAAAAGCGAACGTTCGAAAATCTACAAACGCATTTCCGAGAATCCGCTGCTTTTAGGACCGGAATTTCTCAAACTTGAGCTGGATGAAAAAGAACTTTATAAGCATACCATGCTGGAGCTTCTGTCTTTTGACTTGACAAAGTATTTTCTAAACGGTGAAATAGACCACCAATCCTCAGGTTTATTGGCGTATTTCGACCCTACTAACCTAGAGACAATCTTATTTCCTTTTAATATTTAAAAAATATACCGGTGCTACCGGTTTATTAGGCTGTCGAAAAACTTTCGATAGCCTTTTATTTTACTCATATTCTTTTTTAATTTGTAATGATGTTTATTAAAATAAAGACACTTCAACAGGTCTGTTGATTAGCGCTCCAGGCGCTTCGCTTTCCGCGGGCGTGCAGGGGAGCCTCCTCGTCGCTAAAGCTCCTGCGGGGTCTCCCCTGCCCCGTACTCCCGTAGGCGCCTAAGCGCCGAGGAGGCTTCAGGACCTCCCCGCGGAAAGCGAGTGCCGGAGCGGAAATTTAACAGGCCTGTTTGCATAGAAATCAATGACAAGCAGTTAAGCAAGTGCTCACGGCTTATTTTTCTTTTTTAGGTGCGTTTTTTCTTAAATTTGTTTTTTATTTTTTCAACCAATGGAATACCGTTTACATCACCAAATTCTACACTAAATTCCTCAGTAGGTATTCTTGGCGGGGTCTTGCGGCGGCCTTTCATTTTAACTTCTTCCCTTTTTTCCTAGCTTTGAATTGCGGTTTTGAAATCTGATTGCATTATTGTTATCGGTAAATTCAGCGGAAAATTCACTTTCCTGGACATTCTTCTTTGGGGTTTTGGTGTACTTTTCCACTGCATCAAATTCAGCCTTCCGCTTAGCCATCTTGGAAAACCTCCTTAAAATTCATGTTACATAGATAGTTTTAAGCAATTTTTGTCGAATCATTCGTTTCCTTATTTTTCATAAATAAAAAAAAGGTTTACGCAAATAATAAATGAAAACAGGGGGATTGCTGGATGAAAAAAGATAATAGGAAGAAAATTGAACAGAAAGTAACTATCGATGAAACTTTGCCGCATCAAATAAATGCACCAAGCTTTGAAGGAACAGGAATAAAAATGGAAGCGCCATTTGTTAATGAGCACGGTGTAGTCATTGGGGATAGCTTATATGCTTCAGAAAATTCTCCACTGGAAAACTGGTCAGAGGATACGGACCCAGCCATAATGTCGGGGGATGAGTGGGTGCACCCGACGAACGATATCGGTTGGAACACGACAGAAAATCGGGAACTGCTAGAAAGCAAAAGAAAGCCGCAAGCTTATCCGTTTATGCATCCCACCAAGGATGTAAGCAAAGGGACAGATTGAAAAGCTAACCAGATTCGATAAACATTTCCACTTATGAATAAAGTCAAAGCAATCAATACTACCCTTACAGAGAAAAAAATCTCTGGATAGAATAAGGAGTGAAAAATATGGCTAACAGCAGAAATAAATTATTAGTGCCTGGGATTGAACAATACCTTGATCAAGTTAAATATGAAATAGCCCAAGAATTCGGAGTACATTTGGGGTCCGATACCGTTTCTAGAGCCAATGGTTCGGTCGGCGGGGAAATAACAAAAAGACTTGTCCAGCAGGCACAGGCACAATTATCAGGACGTGAATAATTTCATAAAAATGGCAAAGAGGCAGCTCTTTTGAGAGCGCCTCTTTTTATTTGTTTCTTTGTTTAATTTGGTTGTCAGAATAATGGTATTTTCCTTTTGGATTGGGATTTCCCTGTGAATTCCCCTGTTGATTGGCTTGCTTTTTAGCCTGCCCTGGATTTTGCTTTTGTTGGTTACCATCTATCTTTTTTGCCTGTCCAGGTGGTATTTTATCTTCGACTGGAGATTGGCCTGCGGCCGCCTGCGGAGTATTATCATCAACGACAGGAGGTTCCTGGGTAATATTTTCCTCCATTTGTTTCTTTAATTGCCCTGGCGGTATCTTTTCTTCCGGCTCAGTAGGATTACTATGATTTTTGTACTTTTTCCAATTATTCTCCACTTTCTCTTTTGCCACTGGATTATTTACTGCCTTGTATTTACCAGCAGTGACACCTTTTTCGTGAGCAGTTTCAAGATCCTTTTCAGTGCCTGATAAATAAGTATACGCTAGCTTCTGCTCAGAAACAGCTTTGGTAATCTCTTTAATATCAGTTTCAAGCTTTTGCTCTTCCTTCTTTTCCATTTTACTGGTCGGAACAGTTGAAATAATGACATGCTTGTTCGTTTTGAAATACCCTTCTTTACCTATTTCCGATAAAATTTCTTCCGTCACCTTCGTAACATCTTGTTTCTCCCAATCATCCAAATGGGATATAATCTTTTTACCTTCAGGATTATAGCCTGTCAATTCAACAACCTGCATCTTTTTATTTATTCCGAGTTCAATGCTTGGGTTTACATCAATTGACATATAGGCATAAGCTTTATTATTTTGATACATTGGAATAAATGAACCGGAAAAAAGTAAAACTGCAGCCGCTGCAGCCCAAACGGTTTTCATTTTGGCAACTTTCTTTATGGACGAAAAATATCTTAATTGATTCTTGCCTTCAACGGGATAAAAAGTTATTTCCTCTCCAATTGAATAGGATTGCTTAAGTCTCTTAGCCCGTAAGAACTCACCTTCAGGGGTTAAAAGCGTGAGAAAAAAATCATCCATTTCCATTATTATTCCTTTTTTCATGTATCAAGCACCCCCTTTATATAATCCTTCATATACACATAATCACTTGATAAAATTAAAGCAATGGCAATAATATATTTGCGATTTCTTTCTAAGGTTTTTCTTGAGACATTTACCATTTTTTCAAGCTGATTAATAGGCAGCCGCTTCTTTTCGCGTAATGATTTAAATAATTCTTCATTGTCAACCAATGTTTTTGCCGCGATGATGGCATTTTTCCTGGCATCCGCATGCTTCGGGGAATTCTCCACCAAATCGCTAAAGGTTAAATCAAATGAAGCTAGTATTGATTGAAAATGAATAATTTCATCTTTTCTTAGCTGTTCGTCAGTCTTTTTCTGATATTCATCAAGGGAAAGCTCATTGACTATTGCCGTACCAGGTAATTCCTCATCTTGGAGGGCATTCGTTATATCAATACTGATGTGCTGATTTTTTGTTTGCTTTCGAATGTAGTCAATAACTCGTCTTTTAATAATCACTTCTGAAAAGCTTAATAAAGAGCTGCCACGGTCTTTTGAATATTTTTCAATCGCCTCGTTAAAAGCAATAAGGCCAATGCTAAATTCATCATCGGATTCATAGATATACCTGCGGCATACTGAAGAAACAGTTTTAGCGATAAATGGTTTATAGGCCTGGATGAGTTCATTCAGCAATGACTTATCACCTTGCTGAATCAAGACAACTGTATCTTCTAATGTTCTTTTATTCTTTTTAGCCATAAACAATAAACCTAGCATTTGCTCACCTCTTATTCGACCAATTATAACATATGAAACAAGCTTTGGTCTTTATGGGGATAAGCATAGGAAAAGACTGCATTTAGCCCGCGAGCCTTTGTTTATTTATTATTGTTCATGTCTTATTTAATAAATGTTACGTATATAGAAATACTCTTTATGGGGGTTTTTCAAAAAATTTCCCAATAAGAAAAGCGGAAGCGCCTTGACCAGGGGCGACAGGCATAAGACGAGCCGGCGAGAAGGCTGCTTTTTAGCCTTCTTGACGGATTGGCTTATGACCCCGAGCCCCTAGGCGCTCCTCCTAAAAGCTATCGCTTTCAGTCGTGCGAAGCATATGCTGACGAAGTATCCCTTTTGCAGCTAGACAATAAAAAAATTAAGGCTGCCTCGTACGAGGCAGCCTTAATTTTTTGGAGATTAGTCATGCTGGTCCATTGGATTATAAAGCTTTACATTCGGATTTTTCTCCTGGAACCACCGTAATGCAAAATCGTTCTCAAATAAAAATACATAATGCTCATAACGATCCTTCACGAGAAGACTTCTTGAGCTTGACAGGTTTTCATCGACTTCATCTTTTTCAATCCAGCGGGCAATTTTCGATCCCAGCCGTTCCATAATGACCTCTGCATTATATTCATTTCTCATTCTGTGCTCAAATACTTCAAACTGTAGCTGTCCTACAGCCCCTAATAAATACTCGTCTGTTTTGACCGTTTTAAAGAGCTGGATGGCCCCTTCCTGAACAAGCTGATGCAGCCCCTTATAAAATGATTTCTGCTTCATTACGTTCTTCGCAGATACCCTTACGTAAAGCTCAGGTGTAAACTGCGGCAGCCTCTCATATTGGAAACTGTTCTTACCCGTCGTAATCGTATCGCCAATTTGGTAGGTTCCCGTATCGTATAAACCGATGATATCTCCACTGACGGCTTCTTCCACGGTATTTCGTTCTTCTGCCATAAAGGAAGTGGATTGAGAAAGCTTTAATTGCTTATCAAGCCGTGGAACGTTTACGGTCATTCCTCTTTCAAATTTTCCAGAACAAATTCGTACGAAAGCAATCCGGTCCCTGTGGGCGGGATTCATATTCGCTTGAATTTTAAAAATAAAACCCGAAAATTGGTCGGAAAGCGGATCAATTTCCCCAATCGATGAATTTCTCGCTTTAGGAGGCGGCGCGAATTGCAGGTAGGTCTCTAGAAATGTCTGGACCCCGAAATTCGTCAATGCACTTCCGAAAAACACAGGTGTCAGGCTTCCTGCTTGCACTTTTTCAGCAGAAAAATCATTTCCCGCTTCATTTAACAACATGATTTCCTCTAATGTCTGCTCATAAAGTCCTGAAGATTTCAGCTTGTGATCACCATCAATTTCCCCATCATCATTTAAGGGAATATAGCGTGCAGCTTCATCAACCCGGAATTGTTCAACACGATTATAATATCTGTCGTAAATTCCTAAGAACTCTTTTCCCATTCCAATTGGCCAATTCATAGGGTAGGATTCAATTCCCAAAACTTCTTCCAGTTCTGCCAGAAGTTCTAGCGGTGGTTTTCCTTGACGGTCAAGCTTATTAATAAACGTAAAAATAGGAATTCCCCGCATCCGGCAAACCTTGAAAAGCTTGATGGTCTGATCTTCGATTCCTTTTGCCGAATCGACAATCATCACGGCACTGTCAACTGCCATTAAGGTCCTGTACGTATCTTCACTAAAATCCTGGTGTCCAGGAGTATCTAAAATATTGACGCGAAAACCGCTATAATCAAATTGCATGACACTGGAGGTAACAGAAATTCCCCGTTGCTTTTCAATTTCCATCCAGTCACTAGTGGCAAATTTCCCTGTCTTCTTTGCCTTTACTGTTCCGGCATCGCGGATTGCGCCGCCAAACAATAGCAATTTTTCCGTTAAGGTTGTTTTACCCGCATCCGGGTGCGAGATAATCGCAAATGTACGGCGCGATAATACTTCTTTTTTTAAATCGTTTCCCATTATGTCTTCCTCTCTTTTAACAGCCTAAGATTTTTCCATAACTTCAATCTTATCGCTCAAACGGTTACTTTGCAATATTTCAATAAAATACAATTGAGATTTTCTTTAATCGGGCTGAAATAATGACTATAATAAAATTATACATAATTGATGCTTTTGGGAGGATTTATGGAAATTACAAAATTTGATCGGCAAACATTAAATTTATTGCAAAAGGCATTTGAAATCGTGCTTGAACAAAACAAGATTCCCTATAAAAAAATCGGGATTGCCGAAGAAGCTGAGCAGCTTGTATTTTTATATGAAGGTAAAGATGAAAAGGTTCATGTATTCAGATGGAAAAAGGCATCGAGTATTGGCGTCAGCATCGGTGTTCTGGCGCAAAGCGTTCTCACGCCCATTATTCCCCATCTTCGGCTATTATCATAATTTTGAGCTGCACTTCCTGTTTTTTGTGGGAAGTGTTTTTTCTTCGATCAGCTTCCATCGATTCCCACATCCATTTTATTGGAAATCCCCTTATAATAGAGGTTGTACTTCTGTTAAAGGAGGAATAGCCCATGAATCAAAGCAAAAAAACAGTTTCAAAAAAGTTCTTTCCGCTGTTCGCAGCATTTATTATAGTTATTGCCGGAATTATTTGGTTCGTTCAATCAACAACTAACCAAGTATCTATACCGTTTTCGTCTGTAGAAAAAATTATTCAAGAGCAAAACGGGAAAACAGTCACCATAACAGAACAATCCGATGGAAGTCTCTTTATAAAAGCAGGCAAATCCGAATATGTTTCCCAAGTTCCCCCTAATAGCCAAATGGTGGATAAACTGGTTGAGAAATATAATATCAAATATTCCTTTTCTTCAAGCAGCCGCTATGGTAAATGGATCATGGCTGGAGTCCTTCTTTTATTAGGAGGTGCTGTCTACGCTGTCCAAAAAACAAAGGGCGGCATCGGCTTAGGAAATTCCATGAAAAACAGCGTCGCAAAAGCCCAACCTCTGCCAAACATCAGTTTAAAGGATGTAGGCGGTCTAGGCGATGAAATGAAAGAAGAGATATTGCAAACTTTGACAACATTAAAGGATAAGGAAAGAGCGTTAAAGCTTGGGATTAAACCACCGAAAGGAATCCTGTTATACGGACCCCCTGGAACCGGAAAAACCTTGCTTGCGCAAGCAATTGCCCATGAGCTGAATGCTTCGTTTTTCTCTGCCAGCGGGTCAGCGTTTAATGAATTATTTGTCGGCGTTGGTGCAAGCCGTGTCCGCTCCTTGTTTCAGGCGGCCAGAAAACAGCGTCCTGCTGTCATTTTTATCGATGAAGTAGATGCCCTTGCAGGCAGACGTAAAGCCCATGGCGGTGAAGAAGGAGAAAAAACATTAACTGAACTTCTTGTCCAGCTTGACGGCGGCCATTCCAATGACGGCATTTTATTTATTGCCGCTACAAACAGAAAAGATATGCTTGATGAAGCATTCTTGCGTCCAGGGAGAATAGATTTCTCATTCCATGTTCCGCTGCCTGATACAAAAGGACGCAGGGAAATCATTGACATTCATTCAAAAGGAAAAGCGATTGCCAAAGAAGTCCTTACGTCATTAGATGGTTTAGCGGAAAGTACTTCCGGGTTTTCCGGAGCAGAGCTGTTTTCATTATTTGAATCAGCAAGCCGTCATGCAGTTCGTAATGGGCGTGATATGATTCAAAAACAGGACTTAGATTATGCTCTTGACCGAACCATTTTAGGAAGTACTTCAAGGCCGTTGCAGGATTATGAGACAAAGCGGCGGGTAGCCATCCACGAAGCCGGGCACGCCCTTGTTGCTTCTGTAACAAAACCGGGTTCAGTCAGAAAAGCGACGATTATTCCACGGGGTGAAGCCTTGGGGTATGTAGCACCAATTCCGAAAGAATTGAATTTATCTACAACTAGCGACCTGCTTGACCGAGTTGCCATGATATTAGCCGGCGGTACCGCCGAAAGGATGTTTCTTGGTGAACACAGTATCGGTGTATCCGGCGATGTGCAACAGGCTAAACATATTATTGAACAAATGGTTGAAACCGGAATGCTTCAGGACGGCTTTACGCTAACCTTTAGTAAACCGGATAAAGAAATCAAAATGCAAGAACTGTTTGCAAAGGGTATAGAGAAAGCAGAAAAATTAATCGAAAGCCATCAAGAGCAGTATCTGCTATTGGTGGATGCATTATTAAAAAAGGAAACTTTGGAAGGGCATGAAGTCGACGAAATTATTTGTGCGAAAATGAATGTAGCCGGCTAACATACAAAACCCGCTTGGGAAACCAAGCGGGTTTTTTGGGCTAATTACCCATTCATTTTCTTAATAGTAGCAAGCTGCTCCTACAATAATCAAGAGGATAAATAACACCACGATTAAAGTGAAGCCACCATAGCCATAGCCAAAGCCGCCGTATCCACAGCCGCCATAGCCAAAACCGCCATATCCAAACATACTTTTTACCTCCTTATATTTTTATATAACCCAAGAAGCCCCTACAATGATTAACAAAATGAACAGAACCACGATTAGGGCAAATCCTGCTCCGTAGCCACCTGCTACACCAGTCATTTAACATTACCTCCTTTTTTGAATTCCATATATCCTATTCACCTAGATAAAAATGTGCAATAGACACTTATCCCTATTACCCAGATTTGTAAAAAAGGAAAAGCCCATTCTTAGAAAGTAAATGGGCTTAAAGTAAAAAAGCCACAACTCCCTGTAAATAGAGAGTGCGGCTTTAATTCAGGTAAATACACATTCTGTAATAATCCTTTGCTGCAGATATCCTAGTAGTTAATTCGTTTTAACAAGCTCTTTCAAACTATTCTTCCCGCGTTCAACTAAATCAAGATGGGTATTACGTGCCAATTTAACGTATTCCTTTCTAACTTGCAGCCACGCATTTCTGCGGTCGCGAGCATAGCCAATTCCTGCTTCAGTATTTTTCACAAAATTGTCTTCCATTTGTTCGACAAATTGGAAAAAGGTTTTAACTGGAGTCAAAGCCAATATCTCCAATTGGCTGGAAACTTCGCTAAGCTGCTTTTTAAGTTCTTCCCGATCGTTATTTGGCACTGCCTCAGCCTTTGCATCCTCTTTTCGTAAATTAACTTGCTGGGCAACCTCAGATACCATTTCTTTGTTTGTTTTTCTTGCCTGGTCATATAATTTCGCAACGGATTTTCTATATTGCTTATTGAACTTGATGACTTCCTTTACAGAATTAAGGTAGGCATCCTCCCGGCTCTCCCTTAGCTTCCGTGCCCGTTCCTGGGAAAGCTCATATTGTTCCCAAAAAGTGTTAACAAACGAAACTTCAGCAATAGATTCCTCCGCAGCTTGTGGAACTGTTTTTACGTCGACTTCAGGAATCGCTTCAATCTTCTTCTGCGCCATCGTCCTTCCTCCTCTTACGATTATTTACTTTCTCTATTGCATCCTTCTTTTGGAAAGAAGGAATATAGAGCTCAAGGACACTGGTATACATTTTGAAAAATTGATCAAGGAGTGATTGATACGTTTCTAGTTGATTGGCATATCCTTTTAAGTATGTAATACCAGCTTTTGTAATGGAATACCTTCTTTTGGCAGGCCCTGCACCAGTTGTATCCCATTCAGATGAAACCAAATCTTCTTTTTCTAATTGTCTTAACATTCTGTACAGGTTTCCTTGATCCAAAGTTTTAAAGCCAAATGACTCCAGCTTTTGACTCAATTCATACCCATGCAGAGATACCCTGCTAAGAAGCAATAAAATAAATGGCAGCACAAAATTTTTTGATGGATTGACTGATTGATTATCTTGGTTTACCATGTCTTTATCACCTCACCTATATGTATTTTACACCTATCAGTAATATTTTGTCAATCTTGTCAATAAATATTACTAAATGCTGAATAAACCTGTTTACAATTTTACCAACTTGGATATAAACTATTAAAAATGAAAGGTGGTGTAAAATGGAAAAAGCAAAGGTTAGCAAATTGGGTGTTCCTTATTTACATTTAGGTAAAGGCGAGCCATTAGTGTTTATTCATGGTCTAGGTGAGATAAAGGAGGGGTGGCAGCACCAATTTGAATTTGCCGATGAATATGAATTAATTATTCCAGACCTGAGAGGCCACGGGGAATGCACCAAGACCGATGGAATCACGATCCAGAATTTTGCTGCAGACATTATCAGCCTATTGAAGGAGTTAAAAATTGAAAACGCTCACATTGTTGGATTATCAATGGGTGGAGCCGTTGCACAGGAAATCTACCGCCAGTCGCCCTCTATCTGCCGTTCTCTCATGCTAGTAAGTACATTCCACTACTTTCCAAATAAACTCAAACGCCTACTATTCGAAAATCGAAAAGCAAAGTTTCAGAAAGTCGCTTCTGCCGGGAAAGAATCAGAATATTTAGCCCGAATGGCCCTGTATTCCTGGGATAAGGAAACTGTTAAACAATTCAACCAACTTTTTCGACCTAAACATGAGATTTTTATTGAATCATTGAAAGCTTGCCTGGAAGTGAATAATTTATCATTACTGCCAACAATTGAAGTTCCAACCCTTATAATTGGCGGACAATATGATTCTGTATTGCCGGTTTGGATACAGGCATGGATGCATAAGTTAATACCAAACTCAAAATTCATTATTATGAGGAATACCGGCCATCTTGCCAAACTCGAAGCAAAAGACCGGTTTAACCTTCTCTTACGTGAATTCCTCAACCAGCATCGTAATGCCGGATAAATTTATATTAGCCGGGAAGGATGGGGCCCCCACCCCGTTCCTCCCGTTAATAAATTTATTCTCGTCCTTGGAAATTATGAGCGAACTTCTTGTAAATCATGTGAACGAGTGGATAACCATGGGTCCATTATTTCTGCGAAAACTCCTGTGAGCACAAGAGAAACATGGCCGCCTTCATATACTTCATATGTCTTATCCTCACTTGAAACAAGGTCCATAATCGGCAGACTTTGCTTTTCAGCAATTAAAGTATCGCGCGAACAAGAGAACACAAACAACGGGCATTTAATATTCTTTAAATCTACTTTCCTGCCATCCATCACTAATTCACCTTGTAACAATTTGTTTTCTTTATAAAAATCATTAAAAAATTGCTTAAAGGCGGCACCCGTAAATGCCTGAGCATCCTTCGTCCATTTATCCATCCGGCGCCATTTTTCAACATATTTCTCATCATGGGCGCGGGTATATAGGTTGGCCATTGTGGCCGCGTTTAACGGTGTGATCAGCTTAAACATCAAGTAAAGGAACTCGGATGGAAGGGTTTGATAAGCATTGGCAAAGCGGTCAAAGCTTAGTTCACCATTTTGAATCCCATCCAGCCATTTTTGCGGTACAGTTCCTATGCTAAAATCAATTGGGACTGCGGCTAATACTAAATTCTTAATTGGCAAGCTTGTAATAGAGGCAAGAATAGCAGCCATTGTCCCGCCTAAACAATATCCCATTAAGGATATTTCTTTTGCACCAGAATGCCTTATTGCCCGTTTAAGTGCGTTTTCCAAATAATCGATAATATAGTTTTCTAAAGTAAGATCAGCATCTTCCAGGCCCGGAGTACCCCAATCCAGCAGGTAAACATCGTATCCTCTTTCCGTTAATCCGCCAACCACGCTGCTGCCTTCTCCTACATCCAAAATGTACACTTTGTTCAAAAGCGAATATACAAGAAATACTGGTACGGCATGCTTCTTTTCCTTTGCAGGATGATACCATAAAGTCGTTTTATTTTTTTTCCATACACTTTTTCTAGGTGTAGGGATGATATCCGGCTTTGGCTCAGTCATAACTTTATAAAGCTGATTCCATCGTTTCATTTCCTTCTCGATATTTAAAAGCGGTAAAAAACTTTTTGTCGAAACTCTAGTACTCATTTACCAATACCCCCTTTACGTTATTTTGTGGTGCTGGCCCCTGGCAGGACCAGCTCTTTTTCCGGTTCCTTTTTTTGTTTTCTTTCTTTCTCATTTCCCATTAATTCCTTTAATGAGGCAATTTCCCTTTTTAGTTCAGCCAATTGGGCAATCTCCTGCCTTAGTTCCTCCAAACCGCTATCTATTTTTGGCGGTTCTTGATGGGTGAGAGAATCTTTAAGTTCTGCTTGAATTGCCTTTAGTCCCTCAAGCTCCTTGCGCATTTCCTGGAGGTTCACCTGGAGGATTTTGATATCAACAAAACCCTGCCGTAAATCTTGAAGATCTGTCTTAATCTTTTTCGTTTCTGCCAGCTCTTCTTTTGTTTTCAGTGATTCAGCTTTCATTAGATTGATAGTGTTGATTATCTCTTGAAGGAAAATCAAATTTTCTTTACTAAAGCTTGCCAAACCGTCTTGTAAATTCCATACCTGTTCTTCTAAACTATCAAATTTTTCTTCAGCCTGAATCGACATTTTTGCCGCGTTTGCGACATCCTTTTTGGTTGGAATATTCATTAATGCAGCAATAAACTCCTGATTTTTTCGCAGCCTTTCCATATATCGCGAATGCAGGTCAAGTCCTATATTTGCCGTGCGGACAAATTCTTTGTTGTCAGTCGCCTTAAATAAAACATCCATTAATTGTTTTTCCCACATTTCACTTAACAGTTTATAACCTGCAAATAGATCATAGGTTTTTTCTTTAGACATGCCGCCTCACTCCTTGTATTAAAATTTTCTAATCGTACTTCTCTCCAGATATTTGTTAAGCGGAAAAACGAACGTACTGATTTGTTTGGAAAATAAGTTTACAAACACTTTTTGATTTTCATAGACTAGATTTCCAGCCTGTTTTAAAGTTGTAAGATATCGGCTTCTTGCCTTTTTTCTTAGCGAAATATACTGTTCGATCATTGCAAAATATTTATCTGCTGCCTCCGTATTAGTTATAAACTGGCATGGCCTGTTAAGAAGTGACAGTGTTTTTTGATGAATGCGCTCGAGTTGCTCATTTATTTCTTTAAAGGACTTAATCGGGAAAAAGTGTGCTAGACTGGTTGTTGACATAAAAAATTCATCGCGTGCTGTTTTTTCCCATTGAGCAAATTCCTTTGTAAATTTATCAGTGATATCTTTCATATCTGCTTGGCTTCGTCCTACACTATCTGCAAATAGCTTAGCTCTCTTCAAAAATACCTCGTCTTCGAATTCAGCACGTTTTGCCCATTCATCCATTTTCCTAAAAGCTGCACGCCAGAGCAGGTCTAAACCGCTGCCCTCGAGCTGAATATGCTCTTCGCCTACTGTTCTGGTTTCCTGTTTTTGCTCCATTTCCTCCGACAATTTTTTCTCCCTCCATTGACTGACTTTATTTAGACACCTTTGTATGCTAGAAGATAGATTTCTGCTAATTCAGTTACTAGAGGCATTTTTGGATTGGCAATTGTATCCTGATCGTCAAATGCCCGTTCAGCAAGTTCTGATAATTTGCTTTCAAATTCATCTTTCCTAACACCAGACGCTTCTATGCTCATTGATATATCCAATTCCTCAGCAAGTTCAACGATTGCTGCGATTAAGCTTTTCACTCCCTCTTCGGTCGTGCTTGCAGGCAGGCCAAGCATTTTGGCAATTTCCGCATAACGTACATCCGCAATAAAGTGTTCATATTTAGGGAAAGTCATTAATTTATTGGGCTTCATCGCGTTAAAGCGGATGACATGCGGCAGCATGATGGCATTGGCCCGTCCATGAGGAATATTAAATTCCGCACCAATGACATGAGCAAGACTGTGATTAATACCTAAGAAAGCATTGCCAAATGCCATACCGGCAATCGTAGCCGCATTATGCATTTTTTCACGGGCAAGTTCATCGCTTCCATCCCTGTATGCCTTTGGCAGATATTCAAAGACCAACTGAATAGCCTTCATTGCAAGTCCATCCGTATAATCATTGGCTAGAACCGATACATAGGCTTCAATCGCGTGTGTTAATACATCCATGCCCGTATCCGCTGTTACATGTTTAGGAACAGTCATGACAAACTGTGGATCGACAATGGCAACATCTGGTGTCAGCTGCGCATCAACCATTGGATATTTTATATTAGCCTTTTTATCTGAAATAACGGAGGCGGATGTTACCTCGGATCCAGTACCGGATGTGGTTGGGATCGCAATAAAATTCGCCTTAGTTCGAAGAGCCGGGAATTTAACCACTCGCTTGTTCGGATCAAAGAATTTATGGGTCAGGCTCTTGAAATCTGTGTCTGGGTGTTCATAAAACAGCCACATGGCTTTGGCAGCATCCATGACCGAACCTCCGCCAAGGGCGATAATACAATCAGGCTGGAACTTTTTCATCCGTTCTGCACCGGCCATCACCGTTTCAATACTTGGGTCCTGTTCAATCTCCCAGAAAATATCACAAAGAACATTGTTCGGATTCTTTTTTAAGTAATACTGCACCTTTTCGACATAGCCATTCTTTAGCGGGCTTTCGCTGGTCACAATAAACGCTTTTGAAATACTGGGAACGGCCGCAAGTGTTTGAACCGAATTCTTCTCAAAGAAAATCTGTGATGGAACTTTAAACCACTGTGTCATAGTTCTTCTTTTGGCTACTTTTTTGATATTGAGTAAATTTGCTGCTCCCACATTCTGTGACACAGAATTCCCTCCATATGTTCCGCATCCGATGGTTAAGGACGGTAAAGATGTATTATAGATGTCGCCGATTGCCCCGTGCGTGGATGGTGTATTGACAATAATCCTGCCAGCTTTCATTCTTTGCGAAAATGTATCAACCACATCCTGATTGGAAGTGTGAATCGCTGCCGAATGCCCAAGACCGCCATATTCAAGTGTCTCTTCAGCAACAAGAATTCCTTCTGCAAAACTATTGACCTTGTAGCACGCTAATATCGGGCTTAATTTTTCACAGGATAGTGGATACTGCGGCCCCACACCATCCAACTCGGCAAGTAGAATCTTTGTATTGAGCGGCACATTGATTCCAGCCATTTTTGCAATCATATAAGCAGGAAGACCGACAATCATTGGGTTAAGCTCTTTTGTTCTTGGATCAATTGTAGCGCTTTCGAGCAATTGCTTTTCTTCGCCATTGAGAAAATAGCAGTGATTGGCGATCAACTCCTGTCTTACTTCATCATAAATTTCTTGATCAATGATAAGAGCTTGTTCGGAAGCACAAATCATACCGTTGTCAAAGGTCTTTGACAAAATTAAGTCATTGACTGCACGTTTAATGTTGGCCGATTTTTCAATATAACAAGGTACATTTCCGGCACCAACACCTAGTGCAGGCTTTCCTGAGCTGTATGCTGCCTTCACTAGATTCGGGCCGCCGGTTGCAAGGATGAGCGATATCTGCGGATGTTTCATTAGGGCCTGAAAGGCTTCATGTGAAGGTACCTCTATCCACTGGATGCAATTCCTTGGAGCGCCAGCCTTTTCAGCCGCTTCGCTAAGTAGCTGGGCTGTTATTGTACAGCATTTTTGAGCATATCGTGGAAATGCAAAGATAATTGGATTCCTAGTTTTAAGTGAAATCAACGATTTAAATATGACTGTTGAGGTCGGATTGGTGATGGGGATAACACCGGCAATGACACCCACCGGTTCGGCAATTTCGACCATCCCTTCATTATCATTTTCGGCAATGACTCCCACCGTTTTCATATCCCTGATGTTGTTGTAAATCATTTCAGTGGCAAACATGTTTTTAAAAACTTTGTCTTCGTAAAGCCCTCTTTGTGTTTCTTTAACTGCAAGCTTGGCAAAATACTTGTGGTTTTCAAGTGCAGCTAGAGCCATCTGTTTAACAATTTCGTCCACCATTTCCTGATTAAAACAGCGGAATTCATTCAGTGCTTTCACGCCTTTTTTTGCTAATTCATCGATCATTGCATAAACCTGATGTTTCTCCTGGACAACTTTTTCTTTTACCGCCATGTAGACATCCCTCCGGTAATAGGATTATGGAATCACTCCTTTTCCCCTCTGCATAAATATAGCACGTGACTTTTTTCGATTTTGTCGAATTTTGCGACAAAATGAATGAACAGCCATTCATTTTACAAATGTTCACAAAAAGTTCAAAAAGGTTCAAAAAAAGCCACAAACCCTAAAATAGGTTTGTGGCTAAAAATCAACCTGTATTACGCAAACCGGCGGAGATACCGCTAATGGTCAAGAGAACTTCCGTCAAAACAGCAGCGTCAGGCTCGTCCTGTTTTCTAAGTTCTTTTATTAATTCGACCTGAAGGAAATTAAGCGGGTCGACATACGGATTGCGGCGGAACACAGATTCTTTTATGTTCGGTGTATGGTCAAGTAATTCTTGGTCCCCCGTAATTTTCAAAAGAATCGCTTTTGTTTTCTCATATTCTTCGAATATATTTGTAAAAATTCTTTCAGCAATCGTTTTATCTTCAACAAGTGTTAAATATTCTTTAGCTGTTGTAATATCAGCCTTCATAAGAGCCATTTGCAGGTTATCAATCGTTGATTGGAAGAAAGGCCACTTCAGATACATTTCCTTTAGCAGCTTTAAGTTTTGCTCACTGCCTGATGCAAAAGCTTCCAGACCTGATCCTGCCGCATACCACCCCGGAAGGAGTTGTCTGCTTTGGGTCCAAGCAAAAACCCATGGAATCGCTCGCAGGTCTTCAAATCGTCCTTGGTTTTTACGGCTCATTGGTCTTGAGCCAATGTTTAATGCACCCACTTCCCTTAGTGGTGTTGCAGATTGAAAATAGGTTAGGAAATCGGGATCCTCAAAGACAAGAGATTGATATTTAGCAAGAGCAGCATTTGATATTTCTTCAATTGCTTTTTCCCATGACGCCTCCCGCATTTCTCCTTCTTCCGTAACATGCGCTGCGGCAAGAATCAGGGTCGATACAGCCTGCTCCAAGCTTCTGTAGGCGATATCCTCAAGGAGGTATCTCGAAGATAAAACCTCACCCTGCTCGGTAATTTTAACGCCGTCACCAATTGTTTCAGCCGGCTGTGATAAAAGGCTTTTGTTTAAAGGACCGCCGCCGCGGCCTAATGAACCGCCGCGCCCATGGAAGAATTTCAGGCTGATTTGATATTTTTTGGCCATCTCATGAATTTCAACCTGTGCTTTATAAAGCTTCCAGTTTGCAGTCAGCGTGCCGCCGTCTTTGCTGCCATCAGAATAGCCGAGCATAATTTCCTGCTGATTCCGCAAGCACTGCAAATGATTGCGGTAAACTGGCATATTGAAAAGTTCTTCCATAATAAGTGAACCGGCAGTTAGATCATCAATGGTCTCCAATAGTGGAGCAACATTTAAATGGCTTGTCAACGTCCCATCCGCATGAAGACGATAGAGTCCAGCTTCTTTGGCTAAAACTAAAACTTCCAATAAATCACTCGGTGATTTAGTCATGCTTACCAGATAAACTGTAATTGCTCTTTGTCCAAATTCTTCATGAGCGTTTTTAATCATCTGAAACACTTTAATCATTTCCTGTGTTTCCGTGGAGTAATCCTCATGTAATAAAAGGAGCGGCCGGGGATCAAGGAGAATCCTCTGCAATATTTCTAATTTTTCTGTTTCGCTTAGTGCTGCATAGTTTTCAGTGATGCCCACTTTTCCAAGTATCTCAGTTATAGCGGCCTCATGCTCCCCGCTATGATTTCTAATATCAAGTGTGGCTAAATGGAAACCAAACAGCTGGACCTGACGCATCAATTTTTCAATGTTCCCGAGTTCGTGGCGGGCAGGGTGATTCTGCTTTAAGCTTCTTTTGATTAAAAACAGATCTTCCAGCAATTCTTCCGCACTGCTGTAACCTACTTCAGATTTCCCAGTCTGCTTGACCCGCTCAATTATAATGGCGAAAGCCCGACGGTATACCTCCGCTTGGACCGGCCATTTTTTATCTTCTGTCAAATAGAAATCTTCTTTTTCATCAATATATTTCAGCAGTTCTTCGCTGACCTTTACCCTTGAGGTGGAATGGCTGTAGCGTTTCATTAAATCTACTAAAACATTTTTATATTTTTTCAAGACAAGGCGTCTTTGCCGGCCCAATGTTTCCCAGGTTACATCATGGGTAACGTTCGGATTACCATCCCGATCCCCACCAATCCATGACCCGAACCTCAAGAAATTTGGAACATCCCAGGAGGTTTCAGGATAATATTTCTCGAGACTATCCGAAACCTCTTGATGGATATCAGGGAGGACTTCAAATAATGTCTGATCAAAATAATACAGCCCATTTCTAACCTCATCCATTACGGTTGGTTTATTTTCCCGCAATTCATCGGTCTGCCAAAGAATAGCGACTTCATTAAACAAACTTTCTTCGAGCTTTTTTTGTTCCCTGCCTGAAAGAAGTGGATGATCAAGATTTTTTAGAATTTCAGCAATCCGCTGTTGTATTTCAAGAATGGAACGCTTTGTTGCCTCTGTTGGATGTGCCGTAATAACAAGCTCAAGGGATATGCTTTGCAGCACATTTTGAATAGTATGCAAGTTAATGTTATTTTCTTTCAGTGAAAGGATTGCACTTTCAATTGAAGCAGGCTGGACGATGTTGTCACTTTGAAGCTGATATTGCCTGCGCCTGCGGATTCGGTGGTTTTGCTCAGCAACATTTATTAAATGGAAATACATAGAAAATGCCCGGATTACCTGCTTGCGCATTGGTGGGGTCAAGGTAACGATTTCCTGTTTTAATGCAGAATAAATTTCTTCGTCAAAGTGAATTCTTAGTGATTTGGCCATAAGTCTTATTTTTTCAACTTTCTCATATAGCTCCTGGCCACCGTGGTTCACCAGAATCTCACCTAGCATTTTGCCAAGTAGTTTAACATCGCGACGCAACGGAAGACTGCTGTCTTTTTTCATCAAATCTGCTGTCATTCTCTCACCTTCCCTTTAATCATGTGATGTACTAAAATTTTTATTTATAAATATATCATATCTTCAGAAATTTGTTAAAAGATAAATTTCTTTTTTTAATGGAAAAAATTTCAAGAAAAAAATAAAAACCTGCGAAGGCAGGCTTTTTGAGTATGTGATATTTATTTATCAAAGACGAGTACATAGGTTTTCCGGTCACTGTCGTTATATGTGACGACGACGGAAATAATTGTTTTATTATCATTGTCAAGCTGGACTGTTTTGTTAGTTCCGCCTTCAATTTTTATTGAGGCTCCTTGAGATGCGGCGGCTGGGTGAATCGTCACGGCTGTTGTATCGCTTGGTACAGCAATATGGTATGTATACTCATCAGAAGTAAACGAACTATCCCATGTGCCTTCGGAGACCGTTAAAGCAGACAATTTAGCCTTGCTCACCGTTTGCTGCGTTGTTCCGCTCATAGCCTGTGTGGAAGACTGAGAAGCAATATTTGCATTTGTATTCGTACGTGTAAGGCTTGACTGAAAACTGGAATTAGTGCTGCTCAAAATGGTTGCTTGAGCAACATTGCCTGCAGCCGGGTTTGACGGATTTACAGCAGCGGCTGGAGTTACCGGTTCAACCTTTGCGGACCTGGTTACATGAACTGTATAGGTAGCTTCTGCATGATTGGCATCATAGATGATAATCTGAAAAATATTGTCACCAGACTGAAGTGAAAAAACAGCAGGTGTCCCGCTAAGAACAGATTGACCATTAATGGTGATGGCAGAGGCTGATTCATTCCCTTCTACCAGCATCTTTATGGTTTCAACTTCATTTACAACGGAAGCGGAGTATTCTTTTACATCTGCTGAGAACTCCTTGTCGAGCTTTACTCCGTCGAGTTCCAGTTTTGTCAATGCACTTGCTGTCTGGGGCTGTAGAGTTGTTTCAGTCGTTTCTGCATACACAACAGGTGTAAAATGGACCAAACTCATACCGGCCATAGCGGTAACAAGAAATAAATTTATACTTCTTTTAAGCCCTGTACTTAACATAAGCTGCTAATCCCCCTGTCTACTATCTGATTGATAGTGGATTTGGGACTAACATACCATGTCAAGCTTAAGATTACCTTAACTTTTAGATATGGCGAATTTCTTGTTTAATCGATATCAATGCACCCATTAAACAGATTTAACTTCCACAAGCTTTTCCGAAATAGCCTCCGCCATTTCTTTCACCGCTTCTGGGAGTGCAGTCTCCAGCTTCGAGTTCAGCGCTCCGGCCATCTTCCCAATAACGTTCACTTCAAGAAAGCCTGTTAATCTTGTTTTTTTTACGTTTATTGCCTTCGCTTCGAAAAATCCTTCGCCAGAATATTTTTCACTTTTTCCTTTTAAGGCAAAGCTGACTCTTATTGGTTCTTTCCATTCATTAATATCAATTATTAAACTGATTTTCTTCTTCATTATTCCAATATCGCTTTTAAACTCCCATGTGGACCTATGCTCATTTAGCTTTTCGTGTTGAATATAGTTCGGCACAAGCGGTGCCCAATTGTCCATATCCTTTACAAAGTCCCAAATCACATCAATTGGCAAATCCAGTTCGACCTGATGCATTCCGCTAGGCATAATCTCCCTCTCCCCTTCAAAGTAAAAGACCTTCAGTGGTGTGAAGGCCTTTTGTTAAAGATATATGTTAAGAAAGGTTTAATTAGAAGAATTAAACTTGAGTTTCCCTAAGGAACTCTTGAATGCGCTCTGCCGCCTCAGAGAGCCGTTCCGAAGGCTGAACCAAGGCAATCCGGACATAGCCTTCACCAAGCTTTCCAAACGCATCTCCAGGAATAACCGCAACTCCTTTACTGTCAATCAGTTCAAAGGCAAAGCGACGGGATGTCCATCCTGATGGGATTTTTACCCAGACAAACATAGTTGCCGGAGATTTTGCCGCCTGCCACCCGCCTTTTGAAAGGCCTGATATCAATGCATCACGACGTTTCTCGTATTCTCTCACTTGTGATTGCAAAAATGAGAAATCCGAAGTCAAAGCAGTTATGGCTGCTTTTTGGATTGGATAAAACACACCATAATCGATATGAGATTTTAAAGAAGCCAGGATGGCAAGTGCTTGTTCATTTCCGACCGCATAGCCAATCCGGCAGCCTGCCATATTAAATGTTTTGGAAAGTGAATTAAACTCAATCCCGACCTCCTTTGCTCCCGGAACCGACATGAAACTGATTTGCGGATTGTTATCAAAAATTAACTCAGAATAGGCAAAATCATGCAGAACCAGGATTTCATGCTTTTGGGCAAAACGGACCACCTCTTGGAAAAAGCTTCTGTCAGCGAGAGCGGTAACCGGATTACCTGGATAACTGATAATCATCAATTTGGTTTTCTCTAGAACCACTAAAGGAATTTCATCTAGTTGAGGGAGAAACCTGTTTTCCTCCAATAACGGCATTGGATAAATATTCCCGCCAGCAATCGTCACACTTGCCTCATAGATTGGATATCCAGGGTCAGGTACCAGAACATAATCGCCAGGGTTAATAACTGCCATCGCTAAATGAGCAAGTCCATCCTGCGAACCCATTAGCTGAATAACCTCAGATGCCGGATTAAATTCTACACCGTAACGCTGTTTATAAAAATAACTGACAGCTTCATTAAATTCAGGAATCCCTTTTAAAGTGTAGCCATATTTACTTCGGTCCATTGCCGCTTCTGCCAATGCCTCGACCACAAACGCTGGCGGTGCAAAATCCGGGCTTCCGACACTCAAATCGATGACATCAATTCCATTTTTTAATGCCTTTTGCTTTTGATCGGCCACCTCTTGAAAAATACTCGATGACATTTTTTGAAGTTTCTCGGATGCAACGATATTCATAGAATTCCCCTCATTCTTTATTTATTCGAAATTTTTCGCAAGATAATATTTTTATATATTTTAACATATTTTTTGGTAATCAAGGCCATACCTCGTCAAGGATGTCCCTAAATAGTTCATCCAGTATTGGAGAAATATCCTGTTTCGGAAAAGACGTTTTCTTTGCGTAATCTTCAATACGATTTATTTCATTCTCCAAAAATTCATTAATAATAACAACCTTGGGTTCGAGGTTAAGTTCATCGCCCCGTATTTTCCTGTCAAGCAAGGTATTGATTTCATTTTTAAGAGGGCCGGCCATAATAAGGTCCGCCACTAATGCCTGGAATTCAATAGGCGGGACACTATTATATTTTTCAATCCATTTACAGGCTAAAACCGGCCTCAGCACATAAAAGTATTTCTTAATTTTCACTTCATCTGCTTGAAGATAGTCACGGTAATTCCCTTTGGCCATATTCAGGTAATGATAAAGGGCCGACTGCGGCCGGAACACCTGGTTTTGGATTGCCTTCATTTTATCTACTAAAGAATAGGCCTGATAATATACAATTCCCGAATGAAGCCATTCCATTAGGGGCGGGTTTGATTTTTTAAAAAGCCTGAGTGCTTTACGAAGCTCCCATCCATTTATATCCAAGAGATTATTTATTGGCAGTTCTATAACATCCCGCTTTTCTTCAATGGAAAGATACCATTCTTTTTTGGGGACATAAATAAACCTAACATCATAGTCGCTGTCTTTTGAAGGAAATCCCCATGCCCTGCTGCCTGACTCAACAGCATAGCAAATCTTAACGGCATATTGCTCTTCGATTTTTTTTAATTCCTCGATAATTTTCTCTTTCACTACTAACCGCCCCCTATTCCTTTTCTTTATCATACAAAAAAAGGGTTCAGGGTCCAAATGAAATTCTCGTCAGAACGGCCAAGAAGCCCTATCCGTATTGGATAGGGCTTCTTTTTTAAAGTTTTGTCATAATAGATAGTAGGTTGTTCGGAACTAGCTAATTTTCTTCAGTTCTTCTGTCAATTGAAGAAATAACTCCTTGTTACCATCTTGTAACGTTTGGTCGATTTCCTTCCGGATCTTCTCCCTTTTAAATTCAAGCAGGGCGTTGTTTAAAAACATCTCAGCAAGGACAGAATCAGTGTTTTCATCCGAATGTTGCGGGGAATTAAGTAACTTCTTTTCCATGGAAATCAACTCCTTGAGCTTTTTTTTATTATACAGTTAGTTTTCTAAAAATTCAAACACTTTATTTTGGAAATTTTAAAAAATTTAGGAATTAAAAAAGGAGTTATTTAAATTTATTGTTGTATGGATTCATAAAAGGGGGAATATTAATTTCATCTATTTTTGTTAATTGGGAGGAAGGATGATGGAGCAGAATGTTGAAGCAGGGTATAAGCCGCTAAATAACATTAATGTTTATTATGAATTTTATCCTAATCCAAACGCAGAAAGGACCTTCGTTTTATTGCACGGTTTTCTTTCTTCCACCTTCACCTATCGACATTTAATTTCGTTATTAAAGAATGAGTATCAGGTGTTATCTATTGATCTTCCCCCTTTTGGGAAAAGTGCAAAATGCAGCCGATATATCTACTCCTATAAAAATTTAGCCGATACCGTCATACAGCTAATCGAATCACTGGGCTTAAAAAAAATGACTTTTATCGGCCATTCTATGGGTGGACAAATTGTCTTAAATATTCTTCACCTAAAGCAGGAGCTTGCCGACAAGGCTATTTTACTCTGCAGCTCAGCATATTTAAAACGCGCGAAACTTCCGCTCATTCTTACCAGCTACCTGCCTTACTTTCATCGCTTCGTAAAGTATTGGTTTGCCAGAACCGGGGTAGAGAAAAACCTTCAGGAGGCCCTTTATAACCATTCCATTATTAATGAAGAGATGATAAATGGATATCTGCAGCCCTTTTTACAGGATGAAATATTTGTTGCCTTAACACGGATGATTCGCGACCGCGAAGGCGATCTTCCACCGGAAATTTTAAAACAAATCAAAACACCTTGCTTATTAATATGGGGTGACCAGGACAAATCAGTGCCTTTAAAAATTGGAGAGAAATTGAACAAGGACCTAGCAAACTCGGAATTGATTATCTTAAAAGAAACCGGCCATGCTCTGCCAGAGGAACGTCCCATGGAAGTATTCGAATATATAAAAAACTACATTGGCAAATTCCAAACAAATGCATCCAGCTGAAATACTTTATGAACATTATGCAAATAAACCCGCCAGGTTTGCGATACTGGCGGGTAATTCCTTATTTATATCGGTTATCTGCATTTTGGTATTTTTCATCATGAAGATGATCAATAAACTCATTGGAGATTTCCCCCAAATGAATCATTTGTTCTCCTTGGTCAATTGTTTCTCCAGTTTGGAAATATGACCCTGGAATTGAAAAGTCAATTAAAGGTTCACCTGCAATACTGGATATACCGACATACAAATTATCAGGTGCTTTCTTCATTTTAAGCAGTTCTTTTAAGGAGATATTCTGATTGTTGACTTTAAATTGAACCTTGATTTCATAAGTGTCAATGGTTTCAGTAAGTATTTGCACCAATTCATCAAGCTGTTCTTCTGTAAGGTCGGTAGTATCATCAAGACCTGCAAATTTTTCCAAAAGGGAGTCGTACAAATCCATTTGGTCAAGCTGATATTTGTTTTTCTCTTCTACCTGCCCAAGATAATTAAAAAACTTCTCAGACTCTTCTTCAGTAATCCCAATTTCGTTTAATTCACTTTCAATATCAGCCATATACTCATCATGATTGACATAAAAGTCTAATGCAGAATCCAAATCCTCTACGAACTTATATTCCCCCAGAGAATCACCAAAATGATTCAACAAATCATCTAATTCTTTCTGGGACAGGTGATACTTCGTTAATAGTTCCTGCAAATTTTGTTCATTGATAGGTGTTCCGAGGAACTCACGAAGTTCATCAATTGAAGCAAATTCATCCAAGGGAATTTCATAAAAGTCAAGATAATCCTGAAGTTCTTGCTTCGTCCAGCCAATTTCCTGCAAATACTGGTTTAATTCTGAATCTGATGGCGCTGCAGATACAAAAGGAACACTAAACAAAAACATGAACAGGATGAAGGAAAAGCTAATGATCCTCTTTAAATTCAAATTTATTTCCCTCCTCAGAACATTGTTCAATATTAATGTTCCCTTTGTAAAAAAGTTAAGAAATGAAAATTATTGGCTGATTTGGTTAAATAAAAAATTGAAAAAAAACAGATGCCTTATATCGGCACCTGTTTTGAATAATAAAAATAAGCAAGCTGGAAAACCTATTTAAACCAGCCTTTCTCCTTTGATTGGGTTATGGCTTCAATCCGGTTTTTCACCTCCAGTTTATCGAGAATAATGGAGATGTAATTCCGGACCGTCCCTGTTTTGATGCTAAGCTCTTCCGCTATTTCTTTTGTGTTTTTGCCGTCTGCTACCAGTTCTAATACCTCACGTTCCCGGTCTGTTAAGGGATTTTCTGCGGCGTACACATCATCCATTAATTCTGGCGCATAAATTCGTCTTCCTGCCACAACACTACGGATGGAACTTGCTAATTCTTCACTTGGACTATCCTTTAAAAGATATCCGCTTACCCCAGCCTTTAAAGCCCGCTGAAAATACCCTGAACGGGCAAAGGTTGTCAAAATGATCACCTTGCAGCTTAGACCCTTAATTTCCTCTGCGGCCTCAAGTCCGCTTTTACCGGGCATTTCAATATCCATTATACAGATATCAGGACTAAGATTCTTGACAAGAGTAACGGCATCTTCTCCGTTGGTGGCCTTCCCCACTACTTCCATGTCCTCTTCCAAATTAAGTAATGACCCAAAAGCACCGAGTAGCATTTGTTGATCTTCGGCGATGACAATCCTAATCATTTCCAACTCTCCTATCCTGGCGAGGTTTTAAGTCTACAGGGACTTTAATAATTAGAGCAGTACCATTGCTTGTCAATAGCTCTAAACTGCCATTGATAAATTCCAGCCTTTCCTGCATCCCTCTTAAACCATGACCATCAGAAAATTTTTCCTTGGCAGTTTTAAATGAACCATTATCATGTATCGTCATCACGACTTCTTTCTGCGTTTGATTAATAGAGATTAAACAACTGCTAGCCCCGCTGTGTTTCACAACATTATTAATCGCTTCTTTTAAGCACATGCTTAAAATATTCTCAGTAAATGGCGTGACATTTGTTAAAATAAATTCTCCGCTGCATTCCAGATCGATTTGAGCGGCTGCAAGCATTTGTTTAATACGCTGAATTTCATCCTTTAAACGAATTCCCCGCATGGAGGAAACCATTTTTCTTACTTCACTTAATGCAGTTCGGGCCGTAGCTTGAACATCTTTTAGTTCGTTTCGGGCTTGATCGGGGTCCTTCGAGATTAATTTTCTTGCTAAATCAGACTTTAACCCAATCATGGAAAGTTTTTGCCCCAGTGTATCATGAAGGTCACGGGCAATCCGTTCCCTCTCCTCGAGTTTAATCAGTTCAGAAATCCGTTTGTTGGCATCCTCGAGTTTTTCTTCAAGCTGCCCTCTCTCCTTGCGGTTATGAATACTAAATGGAAGGAGAATGACGCTAATCCAAATAATGATGACAAATGGGAGTTGCTGCAAAAACAATTTTTCATGGATGACAATGCTGTAATTGATGGAAGCGGAAGTACTTAGCAAATGGATAAAGTACAATGTAAAGAAAGCAACCCGATCCTTGATATTTCCTAGATAGTAAGCAAGAAAAAAAGCGAAATATACATAGCTGAAAAGGCTGGTTGCCGTTATGGAAATCGCAATCAAAATCATTGTCCAAACATATACAAGCCAGCCTTTGGAAATAAAGGCAATCCGATAGAAAATAAAGAACGCCAATGTCAGCGCAATCCCAACAACGATTTGCAGTGTTGTTGGAGCCTGAAATATAAAATAAAATGGCAAAATACAAAGAACAGTCCAAATATACGGTGCAATCCCGTTCGCTTTTTGGAATGTCAGTAAACTCTTTAGCATAGCTGAACCTCTTTTTTCCTGAAATCCTTTACTTTCTATCATAGCCGAAAATGATTAAATTTTCCTCTTTATACTATTTATTTTATGAAAACAAAACAACTTTAAAGCCAACGAGTAAAAAATAAAAACACGGCTATCCAAATGGACAGCAGTGTTTAAAATCATTATTTTGCATTTACAAATACTTTTACACTTTCTTCAAGGCGATTAACCACTTGTTGATGGCTTCTTCTTGCCGCTTTTACATAACCATCTGTAACTTGCTGCCAGCTTCCTCTGCGCGCTCTTGAGTACTCAACATATTTTTCAGTATTCTCAATAAAGCTATTTTCGGTGCGGGCAACCAAATCAAGTCCCGCAGCAATCGGAGCCGCCACCAATTGTTCAATCCGGCCATTTACTTCCTCAATTTGTTCTTTTAATTCTGGGCGAACAACTTTTTTTGCTTCTGCTTCTTTTACAAGTCCGTTTGAAATACCCTTGACTAATTCACTATTGGTGTTCCTAAAAGTACGGTATAGATTTCCAAGCGAAAATCTGAATTCTTGATTAAACTTGACTACCTCTTTAACTGCATTTAAATAAGCGTCCTCCCTGCTTTCACGAAGCTTATTGGCACGGTCTAAGGACTGTTCATATTGATTCCAAAGTGTGTCAACTAATTGGTTGGTCGGATGAGATTCTTCAGCTTGGCCATTTTTCTTTGTTGTGCTCATATTTCTTCCTCCTCTTTCAAATTAGTCCAGTCGCTTAAGGCTGGCATATTCCTTATGTAATTTCATTGCTAGTCTATATATGTAATTTACACCTATGTGTTATATTTTGTCAACACCGATTATATAATAAAATAATCAGAATATTATAAATGTATATATTATAGAAATGAAGGAAACAAAGGTTATTAAAAATCACAGGGAGGAATGCAATTTGCGTAATTTTTTTAAAGTCACCCATGAAATTCCTTATTTACGACTCGGTGCCGGTGAGCCTTTAGTTTTTATTCATGGACTTGGGGAGGTAAAAGAAGGTTGGTTACATCAGTTTGAATTAGCAGATCAATATGATTTAATTATTCCTGATTTACGAGGACACGGTGAATATCAAAAGCCTGGTGAGATTTCAATAAAAAACTTCGCAGCCGATTGTATAAGTCTTATAAAAGGGCTAGGCTTTGAAAGCGCCCACATATGCGGTTTATCCATGGGCGGTATGGTTGCACAAGAAATTTACCGTCAGGCACCAGAAGTGTGCCGTTCCTTAATGCTGGTCAGCACGTTCCATTATGCCCCGAAAAATTTCGGGAAATTATTTTTAGCCTATAGAAAGGCACGGGCAGCAAATAAGTCTCCAGACATTACAAGGGAAACTGCAGCAAAGGTTTGCCTGTATACTTGGTCGGATGAGAATTTTGAACAATTTTACGAATTTTACCGTCCGAACAAGGAATATTATTTTAAAGCCATGGAAGCGTGTCTTAAGGTCAATAATTTAACACTTCTTCCAAAAATCGAGGTGCCGACCCTTATTATTGGCGGACAATATGATTCCGTTACACCTGTCTGGATTCAATATTTAATGCATAAACAAATCCGCCACTCCGAGTTTGTCGTATTTAGAAATACCGGCCATGTTGCTAAACTTGAAGCAAAAGACGCGTTTAATGAAGTGCTTCGCAATTTTTTGAATAAACACCAGGCTGCAAGTTAAGGGGAAGGAAATTACTCCTTCCTCTTTTATGCAACACTATTTACTATATATGCCCTTGTACCGTACTATATTCCTATTTCTTTGTTATAGGGGATTGGAACGGCTGGATGCCCATTGATCTACAATTTTGCCAAATAATCCAGAAAGCGCCAGGCCTACATGCCCCGTTTCAACAACAACATACGTTTTATCCTCGCTGGAAACTAGGTCCATGATTGGTTTACTTTGTTCTTCCAGGATTAATTGGTCTCTAGAACCAGAAATAACATATAAATTGGCTTTAATATTTTTTAAGTCCGCCTTTTTATTGCCAATAACTAACTCACCTTTAACAAGTTTATTTTCTTTAAAAAGTTCATTAGTTAATTGACGATAGGCTTCGCCTGCAAATGGAACCTGATCAACTGTCCATTTGTTCATCCGCTGCCATTTATCAACATAACGCTGGTCATGTGCCCTCGAAAGCAGCATTGTGTAGTTAGTAAAATAAACAGGTGCTTGCATTGCCCTGAACATGCCTTCGACCATTTTAGGCGGGATGTTGCCATAAACATCAATAAAGCTGTCTAGGTTAATATCACCATTTCTAATGGCTTCTGTCCATTTATCCGGACCGATAGCCGGTTTGAAATCAATTGGCACAGTTGCAACAATTAAATTTTTAATCGGCTCATCAGCAATTGACGCATAAATGGCAGCAATCGTTCCGCCCAGGCAATAGCCTACCACGGTAATTTCATCCGCACCTGAATGGCGGATTGCACGCTTGACCGCAGTTCTTAAATACTTGTCGATATAAGTATCGAGACCAATTTTTTTGTCCTCATAGCCTGGTGCACCCCAATCTAACAAATACACCTCATAGCCTAAATTTGTGAGACCCTCGATTACGCTGGTCTTGGGAGCAACATCTAATATATATGGCTTATTAAACAAGGAGTAAACAAAAAATAATGGAATTTCATATTTTTTTTGTTTAGCTGGATAATGCCATAATACCGATTTATTTTTCCGCCATACTTCGTTTCTTGGCGAGTGCCCCATTTTCGGCGCAGGTCCAGTTAATGCTTTAACAACATTCTTCCAACGAGCCGTTTCTTTCTCATAATTCAATTCCGGAATCAAATTCCTAAAAGGTGTCTCTACAGCCACGGTAATGTTTCCCTCCCTTTAAAATTATTTAGATGATCCTGCACTAGAAAACACAGGTTGCTCCGTTTTTTCCTTTTCAATCAGACCCTTAATAGCGTCAAGTTCTTCTTTAAAGTTACTTAACTTCAATAGTTCAAATTTCATTTCCTGAAGTTCGGCGTGCAGGCTCTTTGTATCGGACAGTTCTTTTTTTGACTTAACCAGATCTTGTTTTAGCTGTTTTGTCAGTTTAATGATTTCCTTGGAGACTTCTACGACACTTTCAATCTCTTTACTCTGTGATTTTACAGAATCTTGTAAATCCCAAATTTGCTCTTCAAGAGCCTCCATTTTCTCTTCTGCTTGAATCGTTAAGTTTGCCACATTTGTAACGTCGCTCTTCGTCGGTAAATTTAGGACACTTGCGAAGGCTTCTTGATTTTTTTTCAATTGCTCCAGATAACGGGTTTGCACTTCAGTTCCGAAATTGGACATTTTGACAAACTCATTGTTATTTGTCCACAGGTAGATAAAATCATTGATTTGCTTTTCCCACAAAAGACTTAACTTATGAAAGGATTCATACGGATCATATTTTTTCTCTGACATTAACATTCACCTCGTTATGATTTTGTTGATTCAACCGCGTTTTTCATGAATTTTTGAAAAGGAAAAATGGCTGCTTTTAATTGTTTTGAGAATAAATCAACAAATATTTTTTGATTTTCATATAGTACATTAGTAGTTTTCTTTACACTATCAATATATTTTTCACGTGCTTTTTTCCTGAAAGCCAGATATTGCTCGACGGCATCCAGATACTTGTCTAGTGCCTGACCGCCGGTTAACGCCTTTACCGGAGTTAACAGTAGAGCTGCCGTTTTTTGTTGAATGTCATCCACAACTTTATTGATTTCCTCATAAGATTTAACAGGGAAGAAATGCTGCAAAGTCGTGGTTGTCACAAGTAATTCTTCACGCGCAGCTTTTTCCCATTCCTTGACTTCTCTGTCAAATTGCTCAGTGACCGCTTTTAGATTGTCCTGATTGCGCTTAACGCTTTCTACATAGTTCTTAACCGCTGACAAGAATAGCTCATCGCGCTTATTAAAACGATTAGCCCATACATCTAATTCATCAAAGCCAATCTTCCAAATCAGCTCAAGGCTTGACAATTGATTTTCAACATTAACCTCAACCTCTAACTCTTTTTCATTTTTCTCAGTCATTGGTTATTCCTCCATTTCGAATTCTATTTGAAATAATCGCTTTAGTTGTATTAATTCCTTTTCAAGCGATGTAAGATTACCTGCTTTTAATTCTTTTTCTTCCGTCCGCAAAACAACCAGCAGTTCTTCCCATGATTGTCGTATCATTTTTAAATGAGTTAAATTTATTTGCTGCCTTTTTTTAAAACTATAGATTGTGTCGTCGAGCAGGTCGATTTTCTCCACACAATCTACCAATCTAATTGAAAGCTCTGCTACTTCATCTTTATTGGGAAGGTCTAATCGTTTTAACCATCTAGTTGTTAATTTTCTGTGAATTTTTAACCGAGCCAAATGGGCATCCATTGCCCTCCCCCATGCTAGGGTAAAGCTCCGGCTATTAGTGAGTTCATGGATTCTTTTATTTATTTTCGCTTCGAGTTCTCTGGAAAAAGCAACTTCGTCCTGGTGCGTGGTTTCCATTTGATTCCCTCTTACTAACCGGTTGGTATGTTCTTCTTAACATATGTACTAATATGTCAATCTAAACATATATACTGCAACCCTTCAAGGGTATCTCTTAAAAATTCAGAAAAATTTTAAAAAGTGCTTGCGGACTTATTCCACACTTGCAGTCGTTCCACCATCAACAACCAGTACATGACCGAATACATAGTCTGATGCTGATGATGCTAAAAATAGCGCCGGCCCCTTCATATCTTCATCGGAACCAAAACGTCCTGCAGGTGTACGATCAAGAATACTTTCACCAGAATAGCCCAAAATGGCTTTGGTCATTTTTGTTGGGAAAAACCCTGGTGCAATGGCATTCACATGGACATTATGCGGTGCCAATTTTACTGCTAAATCTTTCGTTAATGTAATGACGGCACCCTTGCTGACAGAATAACCAATGGCATCCATTACTTCAGGTTTCTGACCGCCCATACCGGCAATCGAAGCAATATTAATGATTTTTCCGGAACGCTGCTCGACCATAATTTTTCCAACAGCCTGAGAAAATAAAAACACTGCTTTCAGATTGATATCCATTACCTTATCCCATTTATCTGCTGGCATTTCAAGTGCAGGGGCTCCCCAGCTTGTGCCGCTGTTATTAACCAAGATATCTATTGAGCCAAATTCTTTTAGCGTTTCGTCCACAACATGCTGGATATCTTCAGGATTTGATACATCACATTTAAATGCAAGTGAGCGAACACCTTTTTCCTTAAGGGCATCGCTTAATTGCTGACATGCTTCAACATCTCTTGAACAAACAACAACATTAGCACCTGCTTCTGCATACACAGTGGCAATTTGCTGTCCTAAGCCTCTGCCGCCGCCTGTAACAATCGCCGTTTTTCCTTGTAAACTAAATAAATCTTGCAAACTCATCTTAAATTCCTCCTAGTTGACTATTAGGCTTTTACTTTTTGTTTTTCTTGGTCTCTTAATACTCTTCTTAGCAGTTTCCCAACTGAAGATTTTGGCAGCTCAGGAAGGATTTCTACATCTTTTGGTGCCTTATATGGTGCTAGGTTTTCCTTTCCAAACTGTTTGATTTCTTCTTCGCTAATAGAATAACCCGCTTTTAGCTTTACATAAGCCTTTACGGTTTCGCCGCGGTAAGGGTCTGGAACGCCCACTACCACCACTTCTTCGATTTCCTCCAGCTGATAGAGAACCCCTTCAATTTCTGTTGGATAAACATTGAAGCCGCTTGCAATAATCATATCTTTCTTGCGGTCAACAATATAAAAGTATCCATCTTCATCCATTTTTGCCATATCGCCAGTAAACAGCCAGCCATCCTTTATTACTGCATCCGTATCTTCAGGACGATTCCAGTATCCTTTCATTACCTGCGGCCCTTTGACGATGATCTCCCCAGCCTCACCAACCGGTGCATCGACAAAGCCATCTTCTGTTTCGTGAACGATTCTGGCAATTGTACTTTGAACTGGAATGCCGATACTTCCGTGCTTTCTTGGCACAAATGGAGGACTAAAAATGACTGTTGGTGCTGCTTCAGATAAACCGTATCCATCACGCAGCTGTTTCCCTGTCCTCTTTTCAAACACTTTGGCTGCTTCTATTGGAAGTGGAGCACCACCGCAGTTCACGTAGTATAGTGAATCAAAACCAGCATCCTCTAGACCCTCTTGGCTGTTTAATGCAAAGAACATGGTTGGAACACCTGAGAATTGGAATGGTTTTTCACGTTTGACAATCTCCATTACTTCCTTTGGATCGAAGCGCGGCAGGATAATTTGGTTGGCACCTTCTCTGATTCCGCAAAGTGCAACACTTGATAATCCATAGACATGGAACATCGGCAATACAGTTATGATTTTAAAATCTTCTGGTTTGTCATCACATGTTTTATAAGCAAAATCACAAACCTGTGTTAAATTGGCTAAAAGATTCGTATGGGTAAGCATTACCCCTTTGGAGAGACCGGTTGTGCCACCGGTATATTGAAGCACAGCGACATCTTCATCACGGTCAATGTCTACCTCTGGAAGACTAGCTTCCTTATCAAGGAATTCATCGAAATAAACATCACCATCTGCAAGATCAATTTTGGCACCGCCAAAATTAACAACAATCACCTTTTTTAACGAAGTATTTGACTGGACTTTTTTCACTTTTGGGTAAAGCGCATCGAGGACCACCATGTACTCTGAACCGGAGTCATTTAAAACATGCTCTATTTCCCTTTCAACATACATGGGATTAACTTGGACATTGATCCCACCAAGGCGAAAAGTCCCGAATAAAGTAAATAAGTAATGAGGTGAATTTGGCAGCATTATGGCTAAACGACTGCCTTTAACAAATCCTGCTCTATGTAAGGCTGAAGCAAATTGGTCAACAATCGTTTTAGTATCATTGAAGCTGGTTACATTTCCTAAAAACGTCATTGCCGGTTTCGTATTAAAACGATTTACCGATTCCTCCAGAAAGTGGTAAAGAGAACTATACTCAATCTGAAGATGCTCATCCAACCTTGAATCATAAACTTTAAGCCACGGCTTTTGCTGATAAACCATAAAAAACTATGCCTCCTCTTGATATTAAAGTAAAACAAAGATTGTTAGAATATTAATATAATTTTAATTATTGAAGCAAAGTTTAGATTTGTAAACCAATGCTTATCGACAAAATTCCACAAATAGCACCAAATACCCTTAAGGTGCCATTTATTAAATTCATTCCATATTTAATTCATGGGTTTTTTAAATAAAATCCCTTTTACCCAAAATAGTTCTTTGTCGAATATTGTTGGAATTTTTCCCCAATCACTCCCCGCACAATCTATCCCCCTGCCGAAGCCGACTGAATGACACTATCTTAGGAAAACGCTTTCATTTTGAGGTGAATAACAAAAAGGTATCATGCGCCACAAAAAGACATTTGTCCTTGTTCCGTTGGAGGTGCAGACAATCAGTCCATGAATTTGTGATTTTTTAGACATGTCCTTAGGGCTATGGTCATATATTTTAATATTATGATTAAAGGAGTTGTGCTTGCGTGCCGATTACGAATGCAAATGGAATTGATCTCTATTATGAGGTTCATGGTGAAGGGGAGCCGCTTTTATTGATTATGGGGTTATCCCTTGATTCCAGGTCATGGTATAGAACTTTGCCAGCTCTATCGGAACACTATAAAGTTATTATTTTTGATAATCGCGGTGTAGGCTTAAGCGATAAGCCCAATACCCCGTATTCTATTGAATTGATGGCAGAGGATGCCCGGGCAGTCCTCGATGCTGCAGGAGTTAAAGCCGCACATGTTTATGGTATTTCCATGGGCGGCATGATTGCCCAAAGGCTGGCAATAAAATATCCAGAACGGATTAAATCCCTTATCCTTGGGTGTACCACTTCCGGCGGTACAAATCATGTTCAGCCAGGGGCGGATGTCTCTATGCTTATGCTGTCCAGGGCTTCGTCCATTGCGACTCCTGAGGAAATGGCTTGGGCCACAGCACCCATCCTATACAGCCAATCATTTATTGAAAATCAGCGCAATCTCGTAGCAGAGGATATTAAAGTAAGAATCGAAAGGCCGATTCTTCCATACGCATACATGCTTCAGCTCCAAGCATGCCTTGCCCACGACACTTACAGTGAACTGGAACAACTGAAGGTACCAACTCTAGTTATTCACGGCGATGAAGATCGTTTAGTCCCATATGAAAATGGCGTTACCCTGGCAGAGAATATCGAAAATGCCGAATTCCTGACAGTTAAAGGTGCAGGGCATATCTATGTTACCGAAGCCACTGAGCTAGTTAATCAAAAAGCACTGGAATTTCTAAAAAAACAATAATCCAGAAAAATGCCCTATCGATCACGACTGGGCATTTTTCTGTGCAGCTAAAACTATTAAATTTTATTCATACAAGCAAATGGAATATAAAGATATCAAGCCTTCACTTTTGCAATCTCTTCATCCCGCAAAACTCTTCTAAGCAGCTTTCCAACTGATGATTTTGGCAATTCCGCTAGTATTTCCACCTCTTTAGGAGCCTTATAAGGTGCCAAGTTGGCTTTTGCAAACGCAATAATCTCTTCTACAGAAAGTCCACAGCCTTCTTTTAGTTTAATAAACGCCTTCACCGTTTCCCCACGATAGCTATCGGGGACACCGATCACGATCGCCTCTTCTACACCCTCCAGCTTATAAAGGACTTCCTCCACCTCGCGCGGATAAACATTGTAACCGCTGGCGATAATCATATCCTTCTTCCGGTCAAGAATATAAAGATAGCCATCTTCATCCATTTTTGCAATGTCACCAGTGAACAGCCAGCCATCCTTGATTACATCTTCCGTATCTTTCGGACGGTTCCAATATCCTTTCATGACCTGAGGCCCTTTAACAATTAATTCTCCTGATTCACCAACAGGGACATCCACATATTCTCCGTCTTCAATCTCCCTGACAATTCTAACCACTGTACTTGGTACCGGTATGCCGATACTTCCATACTTTCTTGGTAAAAAAGGCGGATTGAATGCAATCGTTGGAGCTGCTTCAGAAAGCCCGTAGCCATCGCGTAGGGTTGCACCTGTAATGTTTTCAAATGCTTTCGCCTGCTCCACTGGTAACGGCGCCCCGCCGCTGCCTGCATAATATACATCTGCAAAACCGCAATCCTTTAATGCTTCAGGCAAACTATTCAATGCAAAATACATGGTTGGAACTCCAGCAAAGATAAATGGCTTTTCCCGCTTAATGGTTTCCATAACCTCTTTTAAATCAAAGCGAGGCAGGATAATCTGGTTAGCGCCTTCGCGAATTCCGCAAAGAGCTACACTTGACAGTCCATAGACATGAAACATAGGCAGGACGGTAATCATTTTAAAAGAGTCTGGGACATCATCACAGGTATTATAAATAAAATCGCAGACCTGATTGAAATTCGCTAAAAGATTGTAGTGGGTCAGCATAACGCCTTTCGGCACACCAGTTGTTCCACCAGTATATTGCAGGACCGCGACATCCTCATGCGGGTCTATTTCCACTTCAGGAAGATTGACATCATCTTGAAGTGCTGCTTCAAAATAATAATCTCCTTCGCCGAGCTCGCCTCGGTTACCGGTTAAGTTCACTGCTACGACCCTTTTTAGAGATGTGCTCGGCTGGACCTTTTTAACCCTAGGATAGAATGAGTCCAGCACAATCATATATTTAGCACCCGAGTCCTCCAAAACGTATTCGATTTCCCTTTCGACATACATTGGATTCATTTGGACAACAATCCCGCCTAAACGAAAAACTGCAAATAAGCTGAATATATAGTGAGGGCAATTAGGAAGCATAATTGCGGCTCGGTCGCCCTTTTTAAAGCCTTCTTTATGTAAAGCAGACGCGAGTCTGTCGACCATCCATTTTGTTTCCTTGAAGCTATAAACTTTCCCATAAAAAGTAAATGCTGGTTTTTCGCTAAAACGATCTACGGCACTTTCTAAAAAATCATAAAGAGACTCGTGCTTTACACTTACATGCTCTTCCACTCTAGGATCATACCATTTCAACCAAGGCTTTTGCTGATACACCATTACACATCCTCCTCAAAAATTTAATGAATGGTCATACTCCAACAGGCAATTTTCATAAAAAATACTTATTGGAATATAATTCAATTTAAATTATTGATAGGTTTGGAAAAATTGTAAACGCGATAATCTCGACACATTTCGGCATGTCCCCTGTTATTTACGGACTAAACTCCCTTAATTATCTGCCTCTGGAGCTGTCAACGACAGAAAGATGTCGAAATTCGGCAATTTATCAGAAGTATTTCACAAAACTTTAACAATTTTTTGTGAATAACTTTTGACAAAAAAAAGGACGACCCGTTAAAAGGGTCATCCTTCATTTACATTATTGTTTTAACATCTGGAAAACCTGCTCAACGTCTTTATCCCCGCGTCCTGAAAGATTTACAATTAACACATCGTCCGATGATAATTCTTTGGCCAGCTTCACTGCATGGGCAACCGCATGAGAACTTTCAAGCGCTGGAATAATGCCTTCTGTTTTACTCAAAAGTTGAAACGCTTCTAACGCTTCCTGACCGGTTGCTGTAACATACTCCGCTCTGCCGCTCTCTTTTAAATAGCTGTGTTCTGGACCAACACCTGGATAGTCCAGACCTGCCGCAATGGAATAGGTTGGCTTTGGCTCCCCTTTTTCATCGATTAGTGTCAAGCATTTAAAACCGTGGATAACAGCCGGCACCCCTTCTGTCAAGGTCGGAGCCTCTGCTGGTTCAACACCAATTAGCCGGACATTTTTCTCATCGATATAGTGGGCAAATGCACCGATAGCATTGCTGCCCCCACCTGCACAGGCAATCACGGCTGTTGGGAGCTTTCCTTCTTTTTCAAGAACCTGGCGCTTTGATTCCTCACTGATAATCGCTTGGAAATGCTTCACAATGGTTGGGTATGGATGCGGGCCAACTGCTGAACCAAGCAAATAAAAGGTATTTTGATAGTTTTGGACAAGGTCCCCTAAAGCCTCATCTACAGCATCCTTTAAACGCCCCTGTCCTTTGGTTACTGGAATCACCTTTGCCCCCAATAATTCCATACGGAAAACATTTAACGCTTGCCGCTCTGTGTCCAATTTTCCCATATAGATGATACATTCCATGTCAAACATCGCACAGGCGGTTGCGGTTGCTACACCATGCTGGCCAGCGCCCGTTTCTGCGATAATCCGCTTCGCTCCCATCCGTTTTGCCAGCAAAATCTGCCCAATCGCGTTATTAATTTTATGGGCCCCGGTATGATTTAAATCTTCCCGTTTCAAATAGATTTTCGCCCCGCCAATTTGTTTGGTTAAGTTTTCGGCGAATGTTAATGGATTTTCTCTTCCAATGTACTCCCTGAGATAATAATTATATTCTTCAATGAATTCGGGGTCATCCTTGTATTTTAAAAATTGCTGTTCCAATTTGTTTAGAACTCCTTGTAAATCCTCTGGAACAAAACTGCCTCCGAATTCGCCAAAATATCCTTTGCTTGCTACGCTCAAATTTTCCATACTCATCTCTACTCGTCTCCTTCAAAAACAATTTATAAGCAAAACAATAACTGAATATTAAAATATTATCACTATTTTAATATTCTGCCAATAATCAGCTTTAGGCCTGTGAGGTAAGCGGATGTTTAAAGCCATTTGGCAATGAAACACCTTTAAGATTTTTGATAAATAAAACATTACTAGATTTATCAACCTTAGTCTTAAGCGGCAGCACGTCATCCTCAGGCTGGAAGTGAAAAACAATTTTTGCAGTATTCTTATTAACAAGTTTCCTTAAGATCGTTATTAATTCTACTTTCTCCTTACTAATAACATCATAAAGATGGAGCGTATCCTCCTCATGCTGCATGATGATCACAGCCTGCTCATCCTGGGCATAGTAGAGGTCTCGGTTAAAGACCATCAAACAATAAAACATTAGCAGCTCCTCTGTTCCGTGTGTCCCAAAGGCAGCTGACCCTGATAGCCGATCAGCTGCCAATCTATAAATAAATGCTAAATCTTCAACGTTTCTCCCATTTAATTTTCGTATGCCGGTTTCGTCTTTTGCCTCGAACGAACGATCCATTGAAAATCGGAGTTCTTCATATTCTTTAAAACCAAACTTTGGGTAAAAATCTAGCACAGATTGATTAGCGAATAAATACATTAAATCTATATCCTTGTAATCTTCCAAAACCTGATCCATCAGTTTTTTGGACAAACCTTGATTTCGATAATCGGGATGCGTCATAACTGTACCGATTTGGACAGACTGTTTTTTTTCGTTATCAATGATTAAATCCACAAGATTTACTGATACATTTGCTACGACTCTATCACATTCAATATACGAATATGGTATATATTTTTCTGTCCAGAAGCCATGCTGATACCAAACTTCGAAGTCAATGCCAAAGATGGAGGAAGCTAATTCATTAAAACTTTTTCTTAAGAGTTCGTTTTCTTGATAGCCCTTTGCGAATATCAATTCTTTCATGCGGACACCATCCTTCCTGGAAACCAAACCATATTATACCATTTCATATAATAGATGAATCCATAAAAATATTAAAGGATTTTCGAAAATGATATAGAAGAGGTAAATGTTGGTTTATTTTTCATCCAAAAAGTCTATTTAGGAGGAACGAAAAATGCGTAACGAAGAGATGCTGCTTATCCCTGGCCCGACACCTGTCGTTGATTCCGTTTATGATGCGCTGGCACAGGAAACCCGGGGTCATACTGACCCAAGATTTGTGAAAATATTTAAGAGTGCTATTGAAAAAACAAGAGAGATGTTTAAAACAGACGGGGAAGTGTTTGTTGTTTCCGGGTCCGGTACCCTTGCGATGGAAATGGCCCTTGTAAATACAGTGGCTGCAGGAGAGAAAATACTTGTCATCAGTCAAGGCTACTTTGGTGACCGCTTTATCCATTTAGGAAAAGCATTTGGAATTGAGGTTGACGTCATTCAGTCAGAATGGGGCAGTCAGGTTCAGACAAAGGATGTAGAGGAAAAATTAACTGCCGGGAATTACAAAGCGGTTACCATTACCCATGCCGATACTTCAACAGGTGTAGCCGCAAACTTGGATGCACTTGTTCCTGTTATTAAAAAACATGGGGCATTGGTTATTTTGGATGGCGTTTGCGCCACTGCGGCGATGGAAGAAGACATGAGTAAGACGTACGGACATCCGGAATATAAAATCGATGTTGTGTTAACAGGGTCGCAGAAAGCAATCGGTGTACCTCCAGGACTGGCAGTTGTCGCCTTTAACCAATCGGCATTGGCCGCACGTGAAAAAATCGGGCGTGTACCAGCCTATTATTGTGACATCCATAATTGGATCCCCATTATGAATGATCCTGGCAAATACTTTGCAACACCGCCGGTAAACCTCATTTACGCCTATGACGAAGGAATGAAATTGGTGCTTGCCGAAGGGATGGAAAATCGCTATAAACGTCACAAAGCTTACGGACGAGCAGTCCGGACCGCTCTTGCCGAATACGGCATGAAGGCAATCGCAGATGAGAATGTAGCTGCCGCTACTCTTAGCTGTATTCTGTACCCAGAAGGCTTGAACGATGCAGCCTTCCGCGCTGCCCTTGCCGAAAAAGGTGTCATTGTCGCCGGTGCACTTGCGCATTTAGCAGGAAAGGCGTTCCGAATCGGCCATATGGGCAACACCACAAATGAAATGCTTGAGCAAGCAGTTGTTTTAATCGGGGAAACGATGAAGGAAATGGGCTTTCCAGTAAATCCGGAAAAGGCAGCTGTAATTTTCCAGCAGTGCCTGACTCCATTGAAAATGTAATGCAGAAAGACCTGTCCCAAAATAAGGACAGGTCTTCAGGTTATCGAGAAAGTGTATTTTTCTCGGCAATTTTTTATTTTATAGTAATTTGAATGTCCGATATTTTTCAAAATTGTCCCTGCTAATGGGCCTGTTGATTTCCGCTCCAGGTGCTACGCTTTCCGCGGGCGGTTCGGGGAGCCTCCTCAGCGCGTTCCGCGCCTGCGGGGTCTCCCCAGTCCCGTACTCCCGCAGGAGTCTTCGCACCTTCCGCTCCAATCAACAGGAGATAATCAACCTAAAGAATTGCAACACACTTTTTCCAGTCTGAATAGGTGTGTTGCAATCTTTTTCATGTTCTGGCAAGCTGCAGTAAGAAGGGCCTGCTCACTTGCTTTTTTTATTCCCCTTAACCTCCAGTAGCGAAGCCCGTGCAGCTCTTTTGAGTCTGCGAAGCTTTGCTCAATTTTTTCCTTTCTAAATTTATAAAGTTCTTTTCCTGATTTTGATAAGCGATTTATTCTTACCTTCTCTTTGTGCTCCTCCCATACATGTCGGGTGACAACTTTCACTTTATTTTTTGATCGTGTGCATTGAGATAAAAACGGACAGGTTTCACATTTCTTTGAATCCGATTTATACTCTCTATAGACCTCTCGGGTTGTTGTCTTGTAGGGTAATTCTTGGTTATTGGGACAAATGTAAAGATCCTGTTCTTTGTCATACGTAAATTTCCATTTAGGGAATAAGCCGTTAGTAGGATGGAATCTTCTCTGTTGTGCTTACCCGAAATTCTTTTGTCTCTTTAAACGAAGAAGGTGATCATCCGGAACTAATTCATCAATACATACAAATTCATATTCACTTTGACTAGACTCTTTTGGTTTAAACGTTGATTTCACCACTTTTTTAGCATTATGGTTGAGTTCCACGTCCTCTTAATAACACCTGTTGATTT